>JAYTAJ010001121.1:0-13875 GCA_043737575.1 Myxococcales bacterium
GGTGGTGTGGGCGACCTCGTGCGCGATGAGGTGGCGCCCGGCGGCGGTCGACGGATCGTAGGCGCCGGCGCGGAAGGCGATGTCGGTGCCGACCGCGAAGGCGCGCGCGTCGAGCGAGCGGGCGGCGCGATCGGCGGCGTCGTCGGTGTGGACGCGGACCCCGCCGAGCTCGACGCCGAGCGCGCGCTCGAGCTCGCGGCGCAGATCGACGGGCAGCGGCGCGCCCGCGGCCAGGCGCGCGAGCGGCGCGGCGGCGTCGTCGACGCGCGGTGCGGCGTCGGCGCTGCGGTAGACGTGCGTCATGGTGCGCGGGACCCGGCCGGGGGCGGCGCCGCCGCGGCCGCGTGGCAGCACCGAGCCCATCGGCTCGCGGGCCCGCAGGGCGCGGCGCGCGTGGGTCGGAGTCGACGAGCGCGCGGGCTCGCCGCGGGCGGCCTCGGCGAGCGCGGCCAGCCAGTCGCCGCCCTCGGCGAAGATCGCCAGGGCGCGGCGCTCGAGGCGATCGTCGTCGCGCGGCTCGCGATCGGGGCGGGGCTCGCGGGCGCGGGTGGTCATCGGGGCTCCGACGCAGCGGGCGCCGCGGCGGGCGTCTCGTTGGGCGTCGCGGCGGGCGTCGTCGCGGTGGGCGGCGTCGCGCCGCTGGTCGGGCCCGCGGCCGCGGCGGGCCAGGGCGGGAGGCGCTCGGCCTCGACCAGCACGTAGTCGAAGCCGCTGTGATCGGCGCTGTGCTGGACCGCGTCGTCGAGATCGTCGAAGGATCGCGTGGGCGCGACCTGGCAGCCGGTCGACGCGGTCGGGTTGGAGCCCGCGTGGATCTGCACCCCGGAACCGATCGCCGTGCTCGGGATGTCGCGCTCGCCGGGATCGATCGCGCCGTTGCCGTTCCAGTCCCGATCGGCGGGCGCGTAGCCGCTGCCGTCGCGGCGCCCCGACCCGCCGCCGTTGACCGCGTAGCGCCAGTGCTCGCCGACCCGGACCCGCTCGGCGCGGTACTGGCCCTCGCGCAGCCACGCGATGCCGTTCATCTCGGACATCTCGCCGTCGTTGCCCTCGTTGCTGCCGTGGTTGTTGCGGTCGCGCGCGGCGCGGTGATCGCGCAGCGCGGCGTCGACCTCCTGCTGCGCGGCGGCGCGGCCGGGATCGGTCGCGGCCAGCGCGGCGAGGCGCCCCCGGGCGGCGGTCAGCGCATCGAAGCTGGACTCCTCGGCGGTCGCGAGGTCCTGCTGGCGCGCGATCACCCAGGCGTCGCGCGCCCGCTCGAAGGCCTGACGCGCGCGCGCCCGCAGCGCGGTGGCCTGCGACCCCAGCGCCGGATCGGGCCGCGGCGGGCGACCCCGGCCGCCCGCGGGATGGACCCGCGGCGCCTCGGCCGCGAGCCGATCGGCGTGGCGCGCCAGCTCCATCGCGAGCTGGCTCTCGGTCGTCGTCGCCGCCGCGTTCGCTCGTCGCGCCGAGCCCGCGTAGGCCGCCGCGGCCGCGCCCTCGGCGCGCCCGACCTCGCGTTCGGCCTCGGCCATCGCGACGACCGGGTCGGTCTCGGTCGACGCCGCGACGCCGTGGCGATCGTCCGCCGAGGTCGCGAGGTGGGCGTCGCGCATGACGGTGTCGCGGTGGCGGCGGGTGTCGCCGAGCTTGCTGGCGCCGGGCCCGGTGGTCGACCACAGGCGACTCACGACGTGACGGCGGCCGTTGCCATCGCGCCAGATCCGGAACACCTGGCCGTTCATCTCGCTGACCGCGGTGCGCGGGCCGTGGGCGGCGACCGCGGTGCGCGTGAGATCGTGGCGGCGGATGTTGCAGACGTTGATCGTCGGCGACGCGGCGTTGGCCGCGGTCTCGTGAAACTCGAAGCCGAGCGTGCGGTAGACCAGCACGAAGTAGTCGTAGACCGCGTCGACCTCGCCCCGGGCCAGCCGCTCCTCGAGGTCGAGGGTCGGGGCGGTGCCCGGCGCGTCGACGGGCGCGAACGACGGCCCGCGCAGCGCCGCCTGGATCGCATCGAAGTATCGCGCGCTGGTCATCGGCTGGCTGGTCGCGGGATCGACCGGCCGGGTCCAGGCGCCGCCGTCGCGCCGCCACGATCGGAGGATCTGCTGCTGGGCCGTGGCGTCGAGCGGGCGCAGCGCATCGGCGACCTCGGTGGCGGGGCGGCCCTGGCGCGCCAGCTCGCGCGCGCTGCTCGCGATGACGACGGTGTTGCGGCGCAGCGCGGGCGGCCAGCGATCCTCGGGGCCGTGGGTGACCAGGTTGTCCGCGCGCCAGCGGGCGTCGCCGCCGAGGTGGGCCTCGATCGCGGCGCGCAGCGGCGCGGCGTCGGTGGTCACCGGCGCGATGCGGCGCAGATCGTCGACGATCGCGCGCGCGGTCGGCTCGTCGGCGACGCCGGTGATCGCGGTGAGGCGCTGGGTCAGGCTGGCCGCGGTCGGCGGGCTGGTGGCGGGGGTCGCGTCGCGGGGCGTCACCTGGCGCTGGATCGCCGCGCCGCCCGCGCCGCCCGCGGGCCCGGCGTCGAGCAGGGCCGCCGCCGACTCACCGCGCCCGACCGCGGCGGCGACCTCGTCGGCGTGGCGCTCGTAAGGATCGCCGTCTCGGCCCAGGCCGCCCGCGAGCGCGACGCCGCGGCGCTGCTGCACGACGTGGGCGGCCTCGTGGGCGACCCGCTCGAGCGACGGCGCCTCGGCGAAGGCGAGGTCGCTGCCGGTGGCGTACGCGGTGGCGCCGAGCGCGCCGGCCGCGACAGCCGCCGCGCCGCCGACATGGGCGCGGACGCCGCCGAGATCGTGGTGCGCGAACGCGCGCTGCACCGCCTCGCGATGCGGCAGCGCGGTGCCCGGCCCGGCCACGCCCGCGGCGGCGATCGCCTGGGCGCCCCCGGTCGCGAAGAAGCAGGGATCGTCGACCGCGGCGGCGGGCGCCCGCGCGGCGCCGACCGCGGCGGCCTGCCGCTGCACCGCCGGGCCGCGGGGCCGGGGCAGCAGCTCGGTCAGGGTCTGCTTGCCGGGCGCGATCAGGCCGCGCAGCGCGGCGTCGTCATCGCGGTCGGCGCTGTCGCGCTGGTACAGCAGCTCCCAGAGATCACCGGCCATGCTGACGAATCGCGCCGCGCCCGCGATCTTCCCGCGGCGCGTGCGATCGTCAGGGCCGGAGCAGCACCTGGCGGCGGCTGCCGCGCCAGGTCAGCACCAGGGCGTCGCCGAGGGCGTCGAAGGTTGCGCTGTCGAGCGAGCGGCGCGGCGAGGTCAGGCACGGGTGGGCGCCCGCGGTGACCGCGATCTCGGCCAGCCGCCAGTCGCCCGGGCGATCGTCGTCGACCGGCGCGGTCGCGGGATCGGGCGACGTCGCCGACAGATCGATCAGCGCGCGGCCGCGGATCAGGTAGCGGTCGACGAACGTGTAGCTCGCCGCGCCCGCGCACGCGATCGCCGCGCCCGCGGGATCGTGGATCGACACGGTGCGCTCGTACCAGCCGGCGAGGGCGCCGTCGGCGCCGGCCGCCAGCTCCCAGCGTTCGTCCTCGCGCTGGACCAGGCCGTACTTGTTCCACGACGTCGACGACCACACCCACGCGCCCGACGGCGGCGGCGGATGCAGCGGCGGCGGCGCGGCCGGTGGCGCGTCGATCCGATCGAGGTGGGCGACGCCGTCGGGCCAGGTCAGCACCAGCTGGCCGCGCGCGATCGTCGCCCGGTACTGCGCCAGCGTGCGCAGCCCGTGCTCGCACGGCGACGGCGCGGTGGTGTAGGCCAGCTCGTCGACGATCGCGCCGCCCGGCGCGGCGCGGGCGCTGACCTCGACGTCCGACGCGATCGGGTACGACGCGCGCTGGGCGCAGGTGAACGGCACGCCGTCGCGGGCGATCAGCTCGACGTCGCGGTGGTAGCTGCCGCGCAGCGTGAGCCAGTCGGCGGTTGGCGCGAAGGTCCAGCGCTCGCGCTCGCGGCGCGTGGTCGCGGCGTCGGCGCTGTCGAGGCGCCAGGCCCAGGTGCCGATCATCGCGCGCGTCGTCATCACGTCGGCGATGCGGATGCCGTCGGGCGGCTCGCGCGCGGGCGCGCAGCTCGACGCGATCAAGGAGATCAGCGCGGCTTGCCGGATCACGGCGTGCCGACGTCGGTCGAGTCGCCGCCCTGCCAGGTCTCGACGACGGCGCCGGCCTGCAGGAAGTAGCCGAGCTGCGGATCGGCGACCCGGGCCGGCACCGGGTTCCACGGCCCGGCCTCGCCGCGCGCCTCGAGGATCGGCGTGACCTCGTCGTCGGGCGGGCCGCCGTCCGACGGCACCGTGAACGGATCGAGCCAGACCACGGTGTCGCCGCGCAAGGTCGGCACCCGCGCGCCGCCGACCAGCACGTTGACCTCGCGCGCGATCCGCGTCGCCGACGGCCACAGCCCGGCTTGCTCGGCGGCGCGCTCGAGGGCGTCGGCCAGCGCCGCGCCGCTCGGCCACCGCGCCTCGGGATTGCGGGCCAGCGCGCTCATCACGACCTCGGCGATCGAGGTCGGCACCTCGGGCCGGCGATGCGACGGATCGGGGATCGGCTGCTGCTGCACGCGGTGGCAGGTGTCGAGATCGCTGGTGCCGTGGAACAGCGGCTCGCCGACGAGCAGCTCGTGGACCAGCACGCCCCACGAGAACAGATCGACGCGCTGATCGACCTTGCGACCGCGCTCGAGCTGCTCGGGCGCGATGTACGCGTACTTGCCCTTCACCACGCCGGCCTGGGTCCGGTGGGTCTGCAGCGACGCCCGCGCGACGCCGAAGTCGATCAGCTTGACCCGGCCGTCGGGCGTGAGCAGCACGTTCTGCGGCGTGACGTCGCGGTGGATCACGTCGAGCGGGTGGCCGTCGATGTCGGTGAGGCGATGCAGGTGATCGAGGGCGCGGGCCAGCGCCAGCGCGATGCCGACCGCGGCCGACAGCCCGATGGTGCGGCGCTGGCGCGTCGCGGCGCGCAGCACGGCGAGGAGAGAAGGTCCGGGGATGTACTCGAGCGCGAGGTAGGGCCGGCCGCCCGCGGTGCCGAGGAAGTACGCGTGCGGCAGGTTGGGGTGACGGCACGCCAGCGAGATGCGGCCCTCGGTGAGGAAGTACTCGATGAACTCCGGCTGATCGATCAGATCGAGGCGGATGCGCTTCACCGCGACGAAGCGCGGGCCACCGAGCGGGCTGCGCTCGACGCCGAGGAAGACGTCGGCCATGCCGCCGGTCGCGAGCCGCTCGAGCAGGCGGAAGCGATCGATGGTCAGCGGCAGCTCTTCGACGATCGACTCCATCGCAGCCCGCGACTATAGCAGGGGGGTACGGGAGCGGAGTAGCGTGGTCGCGTGCGGCTGTCCGGTCCGGCGATCGTCGTCTGCGCCGTGCTGGGCGGGGCGGCGCCTGCGGCGGCGCAGCGGACCGGCGCGGTGGTGGTGCCGTCGTCGAGCGCCGCGGTCGACGCGGTCGGCCTGGCGGCGGCGCTGGCGGCGGCGGGCGTCGACGACGCCGACGTGCTGGTGACCGCGACCCGGGCGCGCCGCGCCGGCACGGTGCCGACCGCGACGCTGGTGCGCTTCACCGAGGTCGGCAACGTCGCCGCCGAGGGCTGGCGCGCCTACGTCGCGGCCGATCCGGTGTTCGCCGCGGCGCGGCTCGCGGTGGCGCGCGGCGACGCCGAGGAGCTGCTCACCCTCGACGGCGGCCCCGCGATCTACGCCGACGTGTCGCTGCGCCTCGGCGTCGTGCTCGCCCACCTCGGCCAGCGCGAGGCGTCGGTCGAGGCGCTGCGACTGGCGCACGCGCTCGATCCGACCCGGCCGATGACCGCGGCCGAGTTCTCGCCCGACGCGGTCGCCGCCTATGAAGCCGCGGTCGCGGCGACCCCGGCCCGCACCGAGATCCGGATCGACGCGCTGGCCGGCGCCGAGATCGCGATCGACGGCGTGGTGATCGGCGTCGCGCCGCGGACCGCGACGGTCGAGGTCGGCGCCCACGTGATCGTGGTGCGGCGCAGCGGCTACCAGCCGCGCGGCCTCGCGATCGCGGTGACCGGCCGCGCGCCGCTGGTGGCGATCGAGCTCGAGCCCGATCGCGGCGCGGCGGCGGTGACCGCGGCGAGCCGCGACGGCTTCGCGGCGCTGCGCGACGCCGAGACCCGCCAGGCGGTCGACGAGATCCTGACCTACGCCGAGGTCGACGCCCTCGAGCTGGTGGCGTCGGTGGTGCGCGGCGGCGCGCCCGCGCTGCTCGGGCAGCGCTGCACCGCGGGCCGGGCCTGCACCGCCGTCGTCGAGATCGGCTACGCCGACGATCGCGGGCTGCCGGGCGCGATCGCGCTCTTGCGCGAGCGGCTCGCGGGCGCCGACCGCCGCTACGACGTGATCCTGCCCGGCGATCCGCGGGTGACGCGCGGCGAGGGCGTGGTCGGTGGCGGTGGCTGTCCGTCGTGTCGCCGCCGCTGGTACTGGATCGGCGGCGGCGTGGTCGCGGCCGCGCTCGCGACCGTGATCGTCGTGGTCGCGACCCGCGGCGACGACGCGCCGGTCGTCACGCTCGATCCCGACGACTTCACGCGCTGACGCGGGTCGCTGGTCGATTGTGGTGCGACCCGCGGCGGCGGCGCCCTCTGGTGGACAAAGGAAGGTGATGCGATGCCCTGCGAGGAAGATGGAACCGTCGGCGTGACGACGGCGTCGTGGCAGTTCGACAACTGGTCGCGCACGCGATCGCACCTGGTCGCGACCCGGGCGCAAGCGACCCGGGTGAGCCACCTGGTGGCGGCGGTGGTCGCCGCCGAGCAGACCGGCGGCGTGGTCCGCGGGCTCGGCAGCGGCTGGTCGTACCCCGACACCGCGATCGCGCCCGAGGTGACCGTCGCGATCGACACCGACGGCCTCGATCGGATCCTGACCGGCACCGACGCGTCCTCGACCGCGACGCTCCTGCCGTTCGCGCTCCACGACGCCGCCCGCGTCGACGCGCGCCGCTACGTCCACGTCGAGGCCGGCATCAAGATCCACGCGCTCAACCTCGCGCTCGACGGGCTCGGCCTCGCGATGGCCACGCTGGGCGGCAGCAATGGCCAGTCGCTGGCGGGCGCGATCGCGACCGGCACCCACGGCAGCGACGTCGATCTGCGGCCGATCGCCGACGCGGTGCGCGCGATCCACCTGGTCGGCCCCGGCGGTCAGGAGTGGTGGATCGAGCGCGCGGGCGCTCGCGCGATCACCGATCCGGCGCGGCTGGCGACCGCGCGCGCCGCGGACCGGCTGTGCCCCGAGCTGCGCATCGTCTACGACGATCTGCTGTTCGACGCGGTGCTGGTGTCGGTGGGGCGGATGGGCCTGGTCTACAGCTACGTCGTCGAGGCCACCAACGCCTTCCGGATCAAGCGCGAGCTGCGCGAGGCCCGGCCGTGGCTCGCGGTCGCGCCGCTGATCCGCACGACCTTGCGCGACGCGGTCGCGCCCGGCACCGCCTACGTCGAGATCGTCGTGAACCCGTACCGCAACGGCGCCGGCGATCACGACTGCATCATCACGCGGCAGCACCCGACCACCGAGCCGCTGACGCCGGCCGCGGTGCCCGACGCGCTGTCGTTCGAGGCCTTCTGCAACCTGACGACGATCAACGCGCTGCTCGATCTGATCGCGCTGGCGCTGCCGCCGCTGTTCGCCGCGGCCGAGGCGACCGCGCTGGCCGGGCTCGCGCCGCTGTTGCTCCTCCCCGACGGCGGCCTCGCCTACACCGCGGCGTCGACGGTGGCGATCACCGCCGCGACGACCGCGCTGGTCGCTCTCGAGGCGGCGATCCTCGCGGCGCGCACGGCGACCGGCCAGGACCTCGCCCACAAGATCGTGTCGATCGTCAACCAGGCGGTCGTGCTCGGCCTGGTCCCGATCGTCCCGGCGCTGGCGGCGCTGCTGCTCACCAACCAGCGCAACCCGAGCGCGCCCGCGATCGTCGGCGACAGCTTCCGCATGCTGACCGGGCAGCAGACGCCGCACGTGGCGCAGCCGGCGTGCCTGCGCCGCGTCAACGGCCTCGAGTTTGCGCTCGACCTCAGCCCGGGCAGCGAGCGCCTGTTCGGCTTCCTCGCCGACGTCTTCGCGCTGACCCAGGAGCTCCTCGACGACAGCCTGCCGCCCGCGCTCGGGCTGTCCTTGCGCTTCACCCGCGGCACCGAGGCGTTGATCGGCATGCAGCAGTGGACGCGCACCTGCTCGGTCGAGCTGATCTTGCTGCGCGGCATGAACGGCGAGGCCGGGTTCCTGCAGCGGATCACCGCGATCGCGAAGGCCCACGACGCCATCCCGCACTGGGGGCTGATCCACGAGCTCGACGCCGCCGAGGTCGCGCGGCTGTACGGCGCGCGCCTGCTCGACTGGCAGCTCGCGCTCGGTCGCCTGATCGATCTCGGCGGCGGCCAGGAGCGGACGTTCCGGACCTCGTTCTCGACCGCGCGCGGGCTCGAGCCCGCCTACTTGCTGCCGCTGGTGATCGGCGACAACAGCGGCACCGCGCTCGCGACCTGGACGCCGGGATCGCGGGTCGAGGGCACCCGGACCCGGACCGAGGTGTACCTGTGGAATCGCTCGCCGCGCGCGATCCGCGTGACCGCGGTGCGGATCGTCGCGACCGGCGACGCGCCCGGCGCCCCGGTGTTCGTCGTGACGGTGGCGGTGCCGTTCGCGGTCGCGGCGCACCAGCCGTTCGTCGTCGAGATCGACTTCGTGCCGACGGTGCCCGGGCCGATCGCTGGGACGGTGACGATCGAGTGCGACAATCCCCATGCCCCGACGGTGTCGGTGCCGCTGGCGAGCGCGGTGGTGCCGCTCGGAGGCCACGCCGAGCTGCAGCTCGCGCCGGCGTCGCTCGATCTCGGGTTGGTCCGCGTCACCGACACCGCGGCCCGCAGCGTCACGCTCACCAACGTCGGGGCGTACGACGCCGAGATCCGCGCGACCATCGAGCCGGTCGGCGGGTTCGGCCCGACGCAGTACGCGCTGCGCCTGACGCCCGGCGCCAGCGACACGTTCCAGGTCACGTTCGCGCCGAGCGGGTCGGGGCCGGCGGCGGCGACCTTGCACTTCGACGTCGACAGCCGCACCGACGCCGGCGTGAGCTATCGCTACCAGCGTCGCCATGACGTCGCGCTGATCGGCGCGGCGTACCGACCGATCGTCGCGCTCGCGGCGCGGCCGCGGCCCATCGTCGTGGTGCCGACCCGGCCGATCGGCGGCGGTCCGCGTCCGTTGCCGTTGCCGCCGCGGCCGCCGCGGCCTGGGCCCCGCGACGCCGAGCTGCAGGTGCTGGACTTCGGCGCCGCCGCGCGATCGACCACGGTCGCCGCGTCGTTCTGGATCCGCAACGACGGCGATGGGCCGCTCGCGGTGGCGGCGCTGAACCTGTCGATCCTCGACGGCACCTTCGTCGTGCTGCGCGCCTTCCCCGCGGTGATCGCCGCGGGCGGCGAGCTCGAGGTGCCGTGCACGTACCTCGCGGCCGGGCTGCCGGGCAGCAGCGCGTCGGGTCACGTCGACGTGGTGAGCGACGATCCGCAGCGGCCGACCGTCGTGCTGATCGCGCGGGGCACCGTCGCGGGGCCGCACCTCGCCGAGCCGCTCGGCGTCTTCGATCTCGGCGATCTGACGCCGCCTGCGTCGACGACCTTGACCTTCCGCTCCGACGGGACCGCGCCGGTGACGCTGCGCAAGGTCGACTTCCGGACCGGCGGCGCATTCGCGGTGACCGGCGCGCCGAGCCTGCCCGCGCAGCTCGCGCCCGGCACCGCGCTGGTGTTGACGATCACCGCGGCGTCGGCGACGCCGGGCCAGTACGACGACACGCTGCTCCTGGTCCACGACGGCACCGGCGCGGCGGGGACCGAGTCGGCGCTGCCGCTGCGCTGCCGCGTGACGTGATCGCTACGGCGTCGTGAAGTTCGCCATCACCGAGTCGGTGCCGCCGGCGGGGACGTCGACGTCGAAGCGGCGGCGCAGCTCGGTGTCGTCGCCCGGGAACACGACCTCGACCTGGTGGCGCCCCGCGGCGACGGTCCACTCGTTGGGGGCGCGGCCGAGGCGCTTGCCGTCGAGGAAGACCTCGCCCCACGGGTTGGCGCCGACCCGCAGGCGGCCGGTCGCCGCGGCGGTGGCGGCGTCGATCGCAGCCGGGCCGCGGGCGTCGCGCGGCGACAGCGGCTCGCGGGCATCGCGCGGCGCCTCGCGGGCGTCGAGGCCTCCGGCGTCGACCGGCGCGGGGACGATCGGCGCGGCGTCGATCGCAGGTGCGGCATCGCGCGGATCAGCGGCGTCGATCGGCGGCGCCGCGCCGCGCTGGCTGGTGCACGGCGCGATCAGGAACGCGAGCACGCCGATCGCGATCGCGACGACGATCAGCGGCAGCCAGCCGCGGCGACGCGACGCCGGGATCGTGCGCAAGGTCGTCGCGGGCGATGGATCGCGGGGCGGTGGCGCGACGTACTCGCCGGTCGGCGGCAGGTACTCGCCGGTCGGCGCGGCGTCGTCGGCCGCGATCGCGGGCGTCACTGGCGCCAGCACGCGATCGAGCTCGACGTGGGTCGCGAAGGTCGCCTCGCGCACCGTCGGGCGCCGCTTGCCGCGCGGCCGCGACCGCGGCACCACCTGCGTCGACGGTCCGGTGTCGGTGGCCGCGGCGTCGTCGTGCTGGGTCGCGGGCGCGTCCTGGCCGGCCGCGGCCTCGGCGCCGATCGTCGGCGGGCACACCCGCGCCACCAGCGCCGCGAGATCGCGGCCGCCGCGCAGCTCGGTCTCGTCGGCGAGGAAGCGCTGCAGCGCCGCGCCCAGCTCGGCCGCGCTGTCCCAGCGCGCGTCGACGTCACGCGCGAGGGCGCGCACCACGATCGCGTCGAGCCGCGTCGGCACCGCCGGCTGCAACTCCGACGGCGGCGCGATCGGCGCCGACGCCACCGCGGCCAGGGTCGCCTCCGCGGTGGCGCGCGCGAACAGGCGGCGGCCGGTCAGCATCTCCCAGGTCAGCACGCCGAGCGAGAACAGATCGGTCTGGCCGCTCAGCGGCAGCCGCGCCGCCTGCTCGGGCGACATGTACGGGAACGAGCCGGTCGGCAGCCCGCCGTCGCCGGCGTCGGTGCCCTCGCCGAGCGAGACCGCGATGCCGAAGTCGACCAGCTTGACCTCGCCATCGCGGGTGATCATGACGTTGCGCGGCGACAGATCGCGGTGGATGACGCCGACGCCCTTGCGGTGCGCGTAGTCGAGGCCCTTGGCGATCTCGGCGGCGACGTGGGCGGCGATCGCCGGCGCGATGGCGTCGCCGCGCGCGAACACCGCCTCGGTCAGCTGCCACAGGGTCGGCCCGTCGACGTACTCCATCGCGATGAAGTAGGTGTCGTCGACGACGCCGAGCTCGTAGATCGGGACGATGTTGCTCTGGCTCAAGCTGACCAGGGTCTTGGCCTCGGCGACGAACAGATCGACGAACGCGCGCTGGCTCGACAGCGCCGGATGGATCTGCTTGATGACCATCGCCTTCTCGAACCCGCCGGGCCCGATCAGCTTGGCGAGGAAGATCTCGGCCATCCCACCGATCGCGAGCTTGTCGGTCAGGAAGTACTTGCCGAACGTCGTCGGCAGCTCGGTCATCTCGCGCGAGTGTATCATGCGGCGGTGCGCGTCCCCGGGCTCCTCGCGTGCGTCGCGTGCGCGTGCGCCGCGTGCGGTGGCGACGACGGCGCGCGCCTGCGCCTGGCGCCGACCAACGCCGGGCCGTGCGGTCACCCCGACGACGCGCGCACGATCCTGGTGACGCCGCTCGGCGACTTCCTGGCCGGGCGCCGCGCGATCGAGGTCGGCGCCGCGGTGACGCTCGCCGATCTGCCCGCGACCACGCGCAGCCTCGCGGTCGAGATCCTCGGGTCCGGCGGCGAGCTGGTCGCGATCGGCCGCACCGCGCCGCTGGTGCTCGACGCGCTCGCCGACGGCGACACCATCCCGATCGCGATGGCGCCGCCCGACGGCATGTGCCCCGCGGGGCTGCTCGGCCAGCCGCGCGATCGGGCGCGGATCGCGCGGGTCGGCGACGGCGTGCTGATCGTCGGCGGCGCCGCGACCGCGAGCGCCGAGCTGTACGATCCGGCGACCGAGACCGCGGTGGCGGTGATGCTGCCGCCCGGGTTCACCGGCCCGAGCGCGGTGGTCGGCGCGGCGCTGGCGGCGCTGCCCGACGGACGCGCGGTGCTGATCGGCGGGCCGCGCCCGGGCTTCGCGATCTACGAGCCGGGCCGCGGCTTCACCGCCGCGACGCTCTTGACCGAGGTCCGCGCCCACCACGTCGCGCTGGCCCTGGACGATCGCCGGGTCCTGGTCGCGGGCGGTTGCGGCGTGGTCAGCGACGACGGCGCCTGCGAGCCCGGCAACGCCCGCCTCGACGCCCGCATCGTCGATCTGATCACCGGCGAGCTCGCGTTCGGTCCGACGCTGACCCAGGCGCGCCTCGACGGCGTCGGCGCGATCGAGGTCGAGCCCGGCCCGCGTCGCACCGCGCTCCTGACCGGCGGCGTCGACGCCGCGGGCGTCGCGGTCACCAGCGCCGAGCGCCTCGCCCTCGACGGCGGCAGCGGCGCGACGATCGCAGGCGCTGGCGCCGCGCTGGCACGCCTCGACAGCGGCGTGTACCTCACCGCCTTCGGCCCCGACGGCGCGCCGCGCGGCGGTGGTGCGATCCTGCCGCTCGGCGGCGCGACCGCCCACGCCACGCCCACCCCCCCCGCGCGCGGCGGCGCGGTGCTGGTGACGCAGGACGACGGCCTGGTCCTCGCGCTCGGCGGCGGCGCGCCGCTGCGCTACCGCCCGAGCCAGGACGACTGGCAGCTGCTCGACGATCCGGGCGGCGCGATCGCGGGCGCGCCCGCGGCGCTGCGGTGGGACGACGGCACCGTGCTGGTGTTCGGCGGCCGCGACGGCGGTGGCGCCCCGACCGCGAGCGTGTGGCGGTTCCGACCGCGGCTGCTCGGGCCGTTCGCGAGCGCGCTCGCGGTGGTGCCCGCCGACGGCACCGCCGATCCGCCGCTGACGCCGCTCGATCCGTCGGCGGTCGATCGCAGCGACGGCTGGCGGCTCGGCGGCGCGGCGCCGAGCTGGGCGATCGTCGGCGGGCCGACCGGCGGACTGCTGCGCGCCGAGCTCGCCCTCGACGTCCCCGCCAGCGGCTTCGTGCTGCTGTCGAGCTTCGTCGATCCCGCCAACTTCGACCGGATGGCGATCGTGCCCGGGCAGGGCGTCGCGCTCGAGGAGATCCGCGGCGGCGTCGCGACCACGCGGTGCAGCGGCGGCGCGGTCGCGCCCCCCGCGGGCGTTACCGCGGTCCAGCTCGAGCTGGCGTCGACGACCTTGCGGGTCGCGGTCGGCGGCGTGGTCGTGCTGTCGTGCTCGCAGGACGATCGCGTGCGCGGCGCGGTCGGCATCGGCTCGCTCGGCGGCGCGGTCGCGATCGAGTCGATCACGATCGGAAGGTGATACGGTCTCGCGGTGCGTCGCGCCGCTGTCCTCGCCTGCGCGGTCGCCGCGCTGGCCGCGCCCGAGGTCGCGCACGCCTACAGCTTCGAGATCTCGGCGCGCACGATCGGCCAGCTCTACCAGCTGCCGACGGTGCGGCTGCTCGGCGGTGATCTGTGGCTGTCGCGCCGCCGCTTCACCCAGACCCTCAACGTGTCGATCTGGGACGTCGGCGATCTCGCGGCGGCGCGGGCGCGGCGGCGGCCCGGCGCGGTCGACGACGGCCCGACGGTGTGGTTCACCGGCTACCTGCGGCTCGATCACGACTTCGGCGACTGGGGCATGGGCACCGTCGACGTCGACGGCACCACCCTCGACGCGATCGACGCGATCCCCGAGC
>JAYTAJ010001122.1:0-2650 GCA_043737575.1 Myxococcales bacterium
CTCGCCCGCGCCCGCAGCCTGGTGCCGCGGTTGTGCGCCCGCGGCGGCGGTCCGGTCGCGGTCCACCCTCGCGTCCTCGCCCACGGCCCCGGCCCCGATGGCGGCGTCGTGGTCGTCCACGTCGACGTCGACTGCTGCGACGCGATGGGCGCCAACCTGGTCAACGGCCTGTGCGAGCTGCTCGCGGGCGAGCTCGCGACCCTCGCCGACGGTCAGGTCGGCCTGCGCATCCTCACCAACCTCACCGATCAGCGCACCGTGCGCGTCGCCACCCGCATCCCGACCGCGGCCCTCACCGACGTCGCGACCGCGGGCCCGACCGTCGCCGCTGCGATCGCCGCCGCGTCGCGCTTCGCCGAGGCCGATCCATACCGCGCCGCGACCCACAACAAGGGCGTGATGAACGGCCTCGACGCGGTGCTGGTCGCGACCGGTCAGGACTGGCGCGCCGTCGAGGCCGGGGCCCACGCCTGGGCCGCGCGCGGTGGTCGCTACGCGCCGCTGGCGATCTGGCGCCACGATCGCGACGGCGACGCGATCGTCGGCGAGCTCGAGCTGCCGCTCGCGGTCGGCGTCGTCGGCGGCGCGCTCCACGTCCATCGCGGCGCCCGCGCCGCCCTCGCCCTCGCCGGCATCACCACCGCGGCCCGCCTCGCTGCGATCGCCGCCGCCGCGGGCATGGCGTGCAACCTCGCCGCGCTGCGCGCGCTCGCGACCGAGGGCATCCAGCGCGGCCACATGGCGCTGCACGCGCGCGCCCTGGCCCGGGCCGCGGGCGCGACCGGCGAGCTGGTCGATCAGGTCGCCGCCGAGCTGGCCGCGTCGGGCGACGTCCGCGCCGAGGCAGCTTCCGAGATCCTGTCGCGGCTGTCCGTGTCAGGATGGTCTCCGTGATCCACCGCATCGGCGACCGCCGCGCACTGTCTCAGGCCGTGCCGCTCCCTCCGTCCCTGGAGCTCGAGGCCTGCTACCGCTACTGCGAGGCGCTGTGCCGCGCCCATCATCACAACTATCCGGTCGCGTCGTTCTTCGCGCGCTCGGCGCTGCGCCGCCACATCTTCGCGACCTTCGCGTTCGCCCGCGTCGCCGACGACTTCGCCGACGAGCCGGCGTTCGAGGGCCGCCGCGCCCGCGAGCTCGATCGCTGGGAGTCGATGCTGCACGAGACCTACTTTGGCAACCCGCCCGAGCACCCGGTCTTCATCGCGCTCGCCAACACCGTCCGCGAGCTCAGCCTGCCGATCACCGAGTTCACCCAGCTCTTGTCCGGTTTCCGGACCGATCTGGAGACCCGCCGCTACGCGACCTGGAACGAGCTGCGCAGCTACACCCGCGAGGCCGCCGAGCCGGTCGGCCACCTCCTGCTCTACACCGGCGGCTATCGCGCCCCCGAGCTGCACGCCTACGCCGACGATCTCGCGACCGGCCTCGCGTTCGCGCGGCTGATCCAGGACATGCCCGCCGATCTGGCGCGCGGCCGCATCTACGTGCCGCAGGAAGACCTCCGCCACTTCGGCATCACCGAGGCCGACATCGAGGCCCGCCGCGCCACCCCCGCGGTCGGCGCGCTGGTGCGCTACGAGGTCGCGCGGACCCGCGCGCTGTTCGAGCGCGCCCGGCCGCTGATCGACGTCGTCGGCGCCGACCTCGCGGTCGAGCTGGCGCTGATGTGGCACGGCGGCATGCGCATCCTCGACAAGATCGCCGCGGTCGGCCCGCGGCTGTTCGCGGTGCGTCCGCGCATCCTCGCCGCTGACAAGGCCCTCGTGGTGTCGCGCGCGCTGGCGTGGCGCGGCGAGACGCTGGGCCCGCGCGCCCTCGCGCTCTTGCGCCGCACCCTCGCGGGTTAACCCCAGGGCTCACTTGAGTTGCTCCCTGGATCGCGAAGGGCATGTGCCCGCGGACAAGGCGCGACCGAGGACCGGAACCGAGTTTGCTGAGGCAAATGAGGTGAGGACCGGAGGGCGCAACGCAGTCCCCGGGCGCAGGACCAAGCGAGACGGGGCAACTCAGGTGAGCCCTGGGGTTCAGTCACCGGTCGGCGTGACCGTCGCGGCCTCGACCATCAGCACGATGGTCTTCTTCGGCGCGCGGGTGCGGTGCACGACGCCCTTCGGCACCGTGAAGCCGAGGTGCTTGCCGAGCACGACGGTCGGGCGATCCTCGAGATCGATCAGCAGCTCACCGTCGAGCACGACGAAGCACTCGTCCTCGTGCTCGTGCTTGTGCCAGTGGTACTCGCCCTCGAGGATTCCCAGCCGCACCACCGCCTCGTTGACCTGCGTCAGCGTCTGGTTGAACCACGGCGCGTGGGCCGCCACCTCGCCCGGGATGTCGATGACGGTGAGGTAGCCGTACTTGTTGTCGAGCCGGGTGTTGTAGCGATCGTCGTCCGCGCTCATGGCGCCACGATAGCGCAGGACGCCGGAGCATTCGCGCCACGTGACCCCGTCCGAGCGCGCATCGATCACCCCGCGCTACGCAACGGGTGCAAGGTCGGCAACCAGCAGCAGGATCAGGAAAGCGACAGCCACATGGCCGTGGCCGAGGCCAGCCGCTTCGAGAACGTCTGCGGGAAGCACTTGATCACGTAGTCGACCGCCTGCTGCTTCAGCTCGGCGTCGAGGGGATCGGGCACCTCCATGTTGCC
>JAYTAJ010001123.1:0-6075 GCA_043737575.1 Myxococcales bacterium
TGCCGCCCTGACCGAGCTGCCAGTTGTCGTTGTCGCCCCAGCACGACACGCCGAGCGACGTCCGCACGCACGCGTGATCGAAGCCGAGCGCCAGCTCGAGCACGCCGCTGAGCCCGTCGACCTGCTGCGGCACCGCCTGGTTGCCGCTGCTCAAGAGGCCCTGCTGCGAGTCGCTGTCGGCGCCCCAGCAGTCGACGGTGCCGCCGGTCATCACCGCGCAGCTGAAGTCCTCGCCGGCGGCGATCGCGGTGGCGCCGGTGTGGACGGTCTCGGGCAAGTAGGTGTTGGTCACCGCGCCGGCGTTGCCGACCTGCTGGACCGCGTCGTTGCCCCAGCACCGCACCGTGCCGTTGGTGGTGAGCGCGCAGCCGTGCTGATCGCCGGTCGCGAGCGCGGTCACGACCTCGGTGACGGTGCAGCTGCTCGGCGCGCCGGTGCAGGTGTAGCCGAAGTCGACCGCGCAGCTGGTGCAGCCGTCGAGCGCGATGGTGTTGCCGTCGTCGCAGGTCTCGGTCGCGGTGACCACGCCATCGCCGCACACGGTCGCGCACACGCTCGGCGAGCCGGTGCAGGTCCAGCCCGGCTCGATCGTGCAGGTCGCGCCGCAGCCGTCGAGCGGCACCAGGTCGCCGTCGTCGCACGCCTCGAAGCCGGCCCGCACGCCGTCGCCGCAGGTCGTCACGCAGGTGCTCGGCGCGCCGGTGCAGGTCCAGCCCGGCTCGGCCTGGCAGCCGGCCGAGCAGCCGTCGCCCGCGGTGGTGCCGCCGTCGTCGCAGGTCTCCATGCCGACGATGATCGAGTCGCCGCAGCCCTCGAGGCAGACGCTCGGCTCGCCAGCGCAGGCCCAGCCGGTCTCGACCCGGCACAGCGCGCTGCAGCCGTCGCCGGCCGCGGTGTCACCGTCGTCGCAGGTCTCGGTGCCGAGCACGTCGGCGTCGCCGCACACGCCGTCGCACACGCTCGGGCTGCCCGCGCACTGCCAGCCGGTCTCGGCGGTGCAGGTGGCACTGCAGCCGTCGCCCGCGGTGGTGTCGCCGTCGTCGCAGCCCTCGTCGGACGCGACCATCGCGTCGCCGCAGGTCGACGCGCACACGCTCGGCGCCCCGGTGCAGACGAAGCCGACCTCGACCGAGCACGCGATCGAGCAGCCGTCGCCGGCGGTGGGGTTGCCGTCGTCGCAGGTCTCGTCCGACGCGATGACGCTGTCGCCGCACGTCGACGTGCACACGCTCGGCGAGCCGGTGCAGCCGAAGCCGGTCTCGGTCGCGCACGCGGCGCTGCAGCCGTCGCCCGCGGTCATGTTGCCGTCGTCGCAGGTCTCGGGCCCCGACACCGTGCCGTTGCCGCAGGTCCGCGCGCAGGTGCTCGGCGTGCCGGCGCAGGCCCAGCCGGTCTCGACGACGCAGGCGTCGTTGCAGCCGTCACCCGCGGCGTCGTTGCCGTCGTCGCAGGCCTCGACGCCGGCCGCGATCGCGCCGTCGCCGCACCGGGTGCTGCACACGCTCGGCGCGCCGGTGCAGGTGTAGCCGGTCTCGATCGCGCACGCGGCGCTACAGCCGTCGGCGCTGTCGCCGTCGCCGTCGTCGCACGCCTCGCCGGGATCGACGCGGCCGTCGCCGCACTCCGCGGTGGCCGCGTCCGGACTCGATCCGCCGTCGTCCCCACACGCCGCCAGCACCAAGACAGCCGCGATCACGATGAACACCGCGCGTGCAATCCCCATGGCGCCGAGGCTCCCATGGGCGGCGAGGCGCTTCAAGCGCCGGCTGCGACCGGAGAAAGCGATCGCGCCGTTCGAGTCCTCAATCGATCGGTTCGTCGAGCGGAACCGGCGGGATCAGGAAGAAGATGTCGCGGGTGTCGAGAGGCGAGCCGTCGCCGCTGACGGTCAGGCGCGCGATGAACAGCTGCGGCTCGGTCGTCGCCGGCGCGATGTCGTTCTGGGCGACCGGCACGACGTCCCAGCACACCCGCGTGCCCGGGATCAGCGACGGGAACGCGTCGAGCCGGCCGTCGCCGTTGCTGTCGACGGTCGGCATCACGTCGGTGCAGGTGCCGCCCGAGGTGTTGACCTCGAGGTAGCGGATGAAGCGCAGCGCGTCGCCCGAGTCGCCCGGCACCTCGGCGCTGGTGATCGTGACGTTGAGCGGCAGGCCCTTCACGATGTCGAGCACCGCCTGGGTGGTGGTGGTCACGACCTGGGCGTCGATCGCCGGGTACACGAACGGTTGGCCCGCGGTGTTGACGGTGCCCGACGCGATACCGATCGCGCGGGCCTCGTCGGCCGGCAACAGCGGGTTGGCGGACGAGTTGTCGTCGGTGCCGAACAGGCCGATGAACTTGATCCCGCGCGCGATCAGCGCCGCGCCCGCCGACATCGCGCTCCACTGCGCGCACGCGACGCCCGAGCACTGGTTGTCGGCGTCGCTGATCTGGATCAGGATGCGCACCGCGCTGTGGCGGAACCCGGGGCAGCCCAGGCCGGTCGCGGCGCAGCCCTTCACCGGGCTGGTGCAGCCGACGCCGTCGGCGACGCAGTGGACGGCCTGGAAGATCGCCTCGAGGCCGCCCGGCAGGGGGCCGGGATCGATCGCGTTCGCGGTGGTCACCGGGTTGGCCTGCAACGACACCCGATTGCGGAAGGTGTCGCGGTCGTACCAGTGGCCGACGCCGGTCCACAGATCGGGCACGCAGCCGGCGCCGACGATCGGATCGCGGATGCACTCGGCGGCGAAGCAGATCGCGTCGGTCGCGCAGTCGCGGTCGTCGCTGCACGCGCCGCCGACCACCGGGCAGGTGAGATTGGCGATGATCGCGGGCACGCCCGACGTGGGGTGCGCCATCGCGTCGATCTCCGCGCCCATCGAGCCGGTGATGTCGAAGCTGAAGTACAGGTCGGCGAACTGGACGCTGGTGCGGAAGCGCAGGGTGTCCTCGAGCGGCGTGGTCGGCAGCTCGTAGGGGATGACGAAGAAGAAGTCGCCGCGGGCCTGGGGGTTGTCGAGCGGATCGTTGGCGTCGGTGCCGGCGGCGTCCTCGACCAGATCGATCACGCCGTCGTCGTCGCTGTCGGCGTCGACCGGGCTGGTCTCGCCGGGATCGCGGACGCCGTTGCAGTTGCCGTCCTCGACGCCATCGGCCAGGCCGTCGTCGTCGCTGTCGCGATCGACGAAGTCGTAGCGGCCGTCGCCGTCGGTGTCGCGCGGCGGATCGCCGCCGGCCTCCTGACGATCGAGCACGCAGTCGGCGTCGGAGTCGGTGTCGCGGTAGTTGGCGAGGTCGTCCTCGTCGTAGTCGTCGAGGCCCTCGACGCCGTCGCGGATGGTGTCGGCGTCGGAGTCGGTGTCCTGGAAGTCGGGGACGTCGTCGGCGTCGGTGTCGCGGCCGTTCGACGGGTTGGGCCCGAGCTCGACCATGTCGTCGAGGCCGTCGCCGTCGTCGTCGCGATCGGCGTAGTCGGCCTTGCCGTCGCCGTCGAGGTCCTCGACGCCGTCGACGCCGTCGGTGCGCTGGTTGCCGTCGGAGTCGGTGTCGCGGAAGTCGGCGGTGCCGTCGCGGTCGCTGTCGACGGGCAGCGTCGTCAGATCGGCGTCGCCGCCCTCGACCGCGTCGGGGATCGTGTCGTTGTCCGAGTCGAGATCGCGGAAGTCGGGCGTGCCGTCGTCGTCGGTGTCGAGCTCGCGCCGGCCGTCCTCGTCGGCGTTGGTGATGTGATCGCCATCGTCGTCGGCGCCGGGGATCGGATCGTTGTCGGGATCGTTGTTGGGGCCGCACGCCGCCACGATCAGGACGAGCACACACGACGCGACGGACGAGAGGGGCAAGCGCACCACGGAGCCTCCTGAGAACGACCGCTCACACATACCAAGACCCGCGATTCCGCGGAACAACAAACTGGCGCTAGACGGCGGACCGCGCCGCCAGCTATGACCTTCGCCATGCTCCGCGATCGCCGCGTCGGCCTGCTCGTGCTCATGCTGGTCGCCGTCGCGGGGCTCGTCGCCTGCTCCGGCCCCAGCCCGTCCGATGACGACGATGACGACGACATCGACGCGGCGCCGCCGATCGACGGCGCGCCGCCGGTCGAGCTGTGCGACAACGACGACGACGACGACGGCGATGGCGACGTCGACTGCGCCGACGCCGACTGCGCGCTCGCCGAGCCCTGCCAGCCCGAGATGGCGTGCGCCGACGGCGACGACAACGATCGCGACGGCGACGCCGACTGCGACGACAGCGACTGCGCGCTGGCGGTGACGTGTCTGCCCGAGGGCCTGTGCTCGAACGGCAGCGACGACGATCTCGACGGCGACCTCGACTGCGCCGACACCGACTGCGCCAGGTTCTGTCTGGCCGGCTGCGTCGACGGCGAGAGCGTGATCGCGCTGGCCGCGACCGGCCTGCCCCGCGCGATCGACACCACCGACGTCGTGATCGATCTGCCGGTCACCGCCGCCGGCTGGGTCAGCGGCGCCGCGGTCCGGTTCACGATCCATCACACCTTCCCGGCCGATCTCGATCTGACGCTGCGCGCGCCGATGGGCGGCCCGACGATCGATCTCAGCTCCGACAACGGCGGCGCCGGCCAGCACTACGTCGACACCACGCTGTCGGACAGCGCCAGCTCGTCGATCACCGCGGGCGCGCCGCCGTTCACCGGCCGGTTCCGGCCCGAGCAGTCGTTCGCGCAGATCGTCGGGCTGCCCGCGCTCGGCGCCTGGCAGCTGGTCGTCCACGACGACTTCGCGGGCGAGGCCGGCACCGTCGACGCGGTCGAGCTGCTGGTGTGCGTGTGCGACGGCACCGCCGGCTGCGAGCAGCTCCTGGCGTGCCGCGACGGCGACGACAACGACGGCGACGCGCTGATCGACTGCGCCGACACCGCTGACTGCGGCGCCATCCCGCAGTGCACCGCCGAGACCGCGTGCGACGACCGCATCGACAACAACCTCGACGGCCAGATCGACTGTCAGGATCCCGACTGCGACGGCGTCGGCACCTGCGAGCTGCCCGAGACCACCTGCACCGACGGCGTCGACAACGACGGCGACGCGCTGATCGACTGCGCCGACAGCCACTGCACCGCCACCGCCCACTGCCAGCCCGAGGTCGACTGCGGCAACGGCCTCGACGACGACAGCGACGGCCGGGCCGACTGCCTCGACGTCGGCTGCGACGGCCTGGCCGGCTGCGAGCTCGGCACCGAGCTGACCTGCACCGACGGCGACGACAACGACGGCGACGGCGACGCCGACTGCGGCGACAGCGACTGCGGCGGGCTGTTCACCTGCACCCAGTGCCCGGCCGGCGCGCTCGCGATCTACCGCGCCGCGACCGATCTGCCGCTGGCGATCCCGTCGAGCACGACGGTGCGCAGCACGATCGCGATCGCGCCGGCCGGCCTGGTCCAGCGGGTCGCGGTCCGGGTCAACGTCACCCACACCGCCGACGCCGATCTCGACCTCGCGCTCGAGACCCCGGGCGGCGAGATCGAGCTGAGCACCGACAACGGCACCACCGGCGACAACTACGTCGGCACCGTCTTCATCGACACCGCCGCGACCGCGATCACCGCGGGGGCGCCGCCGTTCACCGGGTCGTTCCGGCCCGAGCAGGCGCTCGCCGCGCTCGACGGTCGCCCGATCCAGGGCCCGTGGCGGCTGCGGATCACCGACGACACCGCCGCCAACACCGGCGTCTTCCTCGGCTACGAGCTGGTGGTCTGCCACTGCGATCCGGCGACCGGCGACTGCGAGCTGGGCGCGGCGTGCCGCAACGGCCTCGACGATGACGGCGACGACGTCATCGACTGCGCCGAGCCGAGCTGCGCGACCGATCCGTCGTGCGTGCCCGAGGCGATCTGCGACGACGAGCTCGACCAGGATCTCGACGGCCTGATCGACTGCGCCGATCCCGACTGCAACGCGTTCAGCGGCTGCGAGGCGGGCACCGAGCTGACCTGCACCGACGGCCTCGACAACGACGGTGACGGCACCACCGACTGCTTCGACGCCGACTGCGCCGCGGTCCCCGCCTGTCAGATCGAGCTCGACTGCGACAACGGCCTCGACGACG
>JAYTAJ010001124.1:0-6073 GCA_043737575.1 Myxococcales bacterium
GGCCACTACGACGTCGTCGCGTATGTCGATCAGCTCGCGATCGGCGAGCGCGCCGCCGACGTGCGCGCGGGCCAGATGGTCGGGCTCGACTTCACGGTCCGCCACGATCTCGACCCGCCCGATCTGAACGCGCCCGGCGCGCCCTCGCTGTGGCGCTACCGACCGCCTGGCGCCGATCCGACGACCGGCGTCATCGCGGGCACCGTCGCCGATCTGCGGTTCCAGCGGGTCGCGGTCGCGGTGGTGACGGTGACCGTGAGCGGGACGGTCGATGCCCAGCAGACCGTCACCGACGGCCACGGCCGCTTCGAGATGCGCGGCCTCGCGCCTGGCAGCTACGACGTCAGCGCGGAGTACGCGGTGCTGCGGCGCGGCCAGATCGAGGTGCGACGCAGCCGGGTGATCGTCGCGGGCGGCGAGGTGGTCGTGGTGCCGCTGTGGCTCGACACCGAGACCCCGCCGCAGTAGTCAGTCCCAGCGCAGCACCAGCTTGCCGACGGTGTCGTCGCGCTCCATCCGGGCGTGGGCCTCGGCGCACGCGGCCATCGGCAGGATCGTATCGATCACCGGCGCGAGGATGCCGCGCTCGAACAGCGGCACCAGCCGCGCGGTCGCGGCCCGCGCGAGGGCGATCTTCTCCTCGAGCGGCCGGGCCCGCATGACGGTGCCGATCACGGTGGCGCGCTTGGCGAGCATGAGGCCCAGCGGCGCCAGGCCCGAGGCGCCGCCCAGGGTGCCGAGCAAGATCAGCCGGCCGCGGATCGCGAGGGCGCGCAGGTTCTCCTCGAGGTACGCGGCGCCGACGCAGTCGAGGATGACCGGCACGCCCGCGCCCGCGGTGCGCTGGCCGACCGCGGCGGCGAACCGTCCGGCCTCCGGCGCGGGCGCAACGGGGCTGTTCGGTGACGCGCATCCATCCGAGGCTCCCGCGCGCGGCGCGGTCACGATCGCGTCGTCGGCGGCGAGGCCGAGCGCGATGACGCGGGGCAGCTTGGCGGCGGTGCGCGAGGTGCCGAGCGGCCGGGCGCCGATCGCGCGCGCGAGCTGCACCGCCGCGGTGCCGATGCCGCTCGCGACGGCGTGGATGAGCACGCTGTCGCCCGCCGCGAGGCCGCCCTGCAGGACCATGCCGTCCCACGCGGTGAGGAACGCCTCGGGGATCGCCGCGGCGTCGACCAGATCGATCCCGATCGGCACGGGCATCAGCTCGCGCTCGTGCAGCGTGATCCGCCGCGCCATCGCGCCGCCGCCGACGATCGCCATCACCGCGGCGCCCTCGGCCCACAGGGTCGCGCCTGGCCCGCGCTCGATCACCCGGCCCGACAGCTCGAGGCCGGGCACGTCGGGCGGCGCGCCCGCGGGCGCGGGGTACATGCCGCGGCGCTGCAGCACGTCGGCGCGGTTGAGCGCGGCAGCCGCGATCTCGATCTGCACCTCGCCGAACCCCGGCGCGCGGACCTCGACCTCGCCCGCCTCGATCACCTCGACGCCGCCGGGGCCGCGAAACCGGATCGCTGGAAACTTCGCCATCAGAAATAAAAGCGCGCGCCGATGGCGCCGTGGAGATCGCCGTCGTAGTCGTCGCCGTCGTCGAGGAGGATGTCGGCGACCAGCGCGAGCTCGAAGAAGATGTCCATCGGGATGTTGTTCAGATCGAAGGCGATGCCGATCGGCACCCGCACGCCGATCGCGGTCGCGTCGTCGTAGGGGCCGTCGTAGCGATCGTAGTTGAACAGGCGGAACCCGACGCCGATGTAGAGCGGCAGCTCGAACGACGGGTTCGACGCCAGGCTGACCGGGTGCCACAGGTGATCGGCGTGGAGGTGCAGGCCGTCGCGGTGGCGCCAGCGCCGCACCACGCCGACCCCGAAGTCGAACGCCTTGTCGCTCGCATAGAAGTACTTGCCGGAGATCGCGGTGGGCGCGCCGACCATGATGCCGAGGCCGAAGGTCTTGTTGGACTCGAACTTCTTGGCGCGGCGGGCGCGGCGGCGAGCGTCGGCGTCACCAACGAAGCTGACGGTCACCGCGAGGGCGATCGAGGCCGCAACGAGCGAGCGGAGGTTGGGCATGACCGGCACTGTACACCGCCCTGCGCGAAGCACGCCTGCGCGAAGGTGCGACCGGATCGTACCGATGATGCCGCGATGAAATTCCCGACGCGGTTTGGTGCAACCTCCGAAGGCCGTCGCGCGTTCTACCCGCGTATGCCGCGCCCCGCCCGCCTGCCGCCGCCCGCCATCGCCACCCAACCGATCGCCACCGCGATTCGTAGAGCCCCTGAGATGCACGCCATGTCGACTCGCCCGCGCCACCCGCCCACGCTGCGCGCCTCGCTGTCGTTCCTGACGACGACGTCGCCGACCGGCGACGATCGGCTGGCGCAGCCGACCCAGCAGTCGCTCGAGATCGTGGGCTACGACCGCGCCAGCCGCCGGATCTATGCCCTCGAGCGCGCGGGAGAGGTGGTGCGGCACGTCATCGTGATCCCGACCAGCGGCGAGGGCGCGGGGGTGCCGCTGGCGATGGCGCCCGACGCCCTCGATCGGCTGGCGCTGCGCCTCGAGCCGATGCGCTGCGTCGATCCGCGCGGCTACGAGCTGACGACGCGGGTCATCCAGCGACGCGGGCTGCGCCTCGCGGGCGTGGCGGCGCCGATCCGCAAGTTCGCCCTCGCCCTCGGCTTCCGACACCAGCTCGCGGGCGTGGTCATCTCGGCGGGCCGCCTGGTCGTGACCGCGTACCTGCGGCCGCGGGTCACGCTGCGCCAGGTCTGGGTGGTGCCGGGCCAGCCGCTGGCCGTGGCGATCGTCACGTACTGCGGTGCGCCGATCGGCATCGGGGCCGACAAGGAAGCGGCCGTGCTCGCGACGCCTGCCTTGCACTGACTGCCGGTGTAACCTGCTCCATCCCGATGCGTAGGTCATCCGTGCTCCGCGCAACGCTGGTCGCCACGCTCGCGATCGCAGCCGCCGCGTGCAGCAGCGACGACGGCGGCGACGACGACACCACGTTCAACTGCGAGGCCGATCTGCGCGACGAGCCCTTCGTCGCCGATCTGGCGCGGATGGGCGCGGGCGGCGTGACGTTCACGATCGTGTCGGGCGATCCCGTGCAGCTGGTGCGCGGCACCAACACCTGGACCGTCGACGTCGCGAAGGACGGCGCGCCGGTGCTCGGCGTCGACGCATCGCTCAAGCTGACGCCGTTCATGCCCGATCACCAGCACGGCACCGGCGTGCGCGCGGTGTGGACGCCGGTCGACGGCGTGCCCGGTCGCTACCAGGTCGGCCCGATCAACCTGTGGATGCCCGGCATCTGGGAGGTCACGATCGAGGCGACGCCGACCGGCAGCCCGCGCGACTCGGTGCTGTTCAAGTTCTGTCTGACCGCGTAAAGGCGCTACTGGACGCAGGACGTCGCCGCGGCCGAGGTCCACTCGAGCACCGAGCTGCCGACGACGTGGGTCGGGATCGCGGGCCGCACGTCGATCGCGAGGTGGCCGCTGGTCAAGAGCTCCTCGACGAGGCGCATCGGGATCGGCCGCAGCAACACCCGTGCGGTGACGCGAGTGATGCGGCCGACCAGGCCGGGCACGGGGAACGATCGCTCGACCGCGTGATAGAAGCGCGGGTCCTGCGGATCGGTGGTGACCGCGGGCTGCAGCAGCGTGCCGGGATGATCGACCGCCGCGATCCGCCAGAAGCGATCGGTCGGGTTGCCGTCGCCGTCGACCGCGGGGCTGCCGAGCATCCACAGGTTGGGATCGGCGAGGTCCTCGGGATCCTGCAGCGGATCGGCGGCGGGGATGACGCCGCTCGAGAACACCACCGCGCCGGTGGCGTCGTAGGCGACCAGCTCGACCCAGGCGCGGCGATCGATCGACGCGCCGCTGGGGAACATGTGACCGGCGCCGATGTTGTCGAGGCGGTAGTCGATGCGGCCGCCGTCGAGGGGCAGCACGCACAGCCGGCCCTGCATCAGGCCGAGCAGATCGCGATCGATCGCGGCCTGCTGCAGCTCCTTGCCCGGCCACTCGGTCAGCGCGACGTCGACGCCGGCGAAGGTGTGCTCGCGGACGCCGAACTCGCGGCGCGGCACGTCGAGGCCGGGCGCCTCGGCGACGACGCCCGACGACGCGATCATGTGGCAGCTGCCGCACGACAGCTGCAACCGCGGCTCGGGGCTGGCGAAGATCGTCGTCTTCCACTCGGCGAAGGTGCGCTCGATGTGGACGCCCGCGGGCGTGAGGATGTCGTGGCACGAGCCGCACAAGGTCGACGACGACGGCCGGGTCGACGCCAGGAGGTTGGAGTAGCCGCTGCGATGGGCCGAGCTGTCGACGGGATTGGCCAGGCCGCCGCGCATCGTCTGATCGTTGGCGAGGCGGATCGGCGCGTTGTGATCGCCCTCGACCGAGACCGCGTTGTGGCAGAAGTAGCAGGTCACGCCCTTGGCGAAGCGCGGCACGTCGTCGAGGTTGAGGCCGTCGGTGGTGAGGCCGAGCGACAGCGCCATCGGCGCGTGGCACTGCACGCAGAAGTCGCCGAGCGCGCCGCCGGTCTCTTCCTGACCCTGCCGGTTGAGCGCGAGGAACACCGGATCGTCGGACGCGTAGGCGTGCATGCTCGACGCCCACTCGGTGGTGTGCTTCGGATGACACGACATGCACGTCGCCGGATCCATCAGCTGCTCGACCGGCAACACCGGATCGTCGCCGCACGCGGCGAGCCCGAGCATCGCGATGATGAACCCGCGCCCGATCATGGCGCGTCGACTCCGGCGTCGATCGGACCGGGCGCGCCGGCCGCGACCCACTGCGCGATCGCGCAGGCCTCGGGGGCGTTCAGGCGGCTGCCGCGCGGCATCCGCAGCTCCGACGACGTCGAGAAGATCCGCTGGGTCAGCTCGCTGCACGCGACGTCGCCGGGCGTGACGTACCGCGCGAGGTGCGCGTGGGCGGTCGCGGGATCGTCGAGGATGAGGCCGCCGCGGTGGCCGCTGGTCGAGTGGCAGACGCCGTTGCCGGTGCCGCACGACGGGATGAGGGTGTTGGTCAAGACGTTGTCCCAAGTCGGAGCATAGAGCGGCGCGCACGACAGATCGACCTGCACGCACACCAGCTCGTCGTCGGGACAGCCGGTGAGGAGGAGCGCGGCGACCGCGGCGCCGACGAGGGACGACTGCATGCGAGGAGCCCATCGTAGCGCGGGCCGCGGCCGATGCGACGCGCCGCGCGCTCACGGGTGGGACGGATCACGCGCCGCGGCGTGAGCGTCGTCGACGGGGCCGAGCGCCGCGATCGCGGCGAGCAGCTCGGCGCGGACCGCGCGGTAGCGATCGGCGGTCCGCGGATCGGGCGTCGACCACGCGGTCGGCGCCGGCGCGAGGGCGACCGCCGCGGCGAGGGCGCCGTCGCCGTCGCGCGCGCCGATCGCCAGCATCGCCGCGCCGCGCGGGCACGCGTCGGGATCGTCCCAGCGCGCGACCGGCAGGCCCGAGACGTCGGCGCGGATCTGGGCCCAGGTGTCGGCGCGGGCGCCGCCGCCGACCAGGTGGATCGCGTCGATCGCGACGCCGAGGGCGACGATGCGCTCGCCGACCAGCGTCATCGCGATCGCGCACGCCTCGTAGATCGCGCGGGCCAGGTGGCCGGGGCCGTGGCCGCCGCCGAGGCCGACCAACGCGCCGCGAGCCCGCGGGTTCCACGCCGGGACCATCGCGCCGCCGAGCGCGGGGACGAAGCGCACGCCGTCGGCGCCGGGCCCGATCGCGGCCGCCGCGCGATCGAGCGCCGCGGCGTCGTGGCCGACCAGCGCCGCGAGCCACGCGATCGCGCCGCCCGACGCCCAGCCAGGGTTCTCGAGGAAGCCGTCGCCGAGCGGGTACGGATGGACCTCGACCAGGTGCTCGCGATCGCGCACCGCCAGCGGGCCGCGGGCGCCGACCACCTCGGCGGTGCCGACCGCGCACAGCAGCGCGCCGCGCGGCAGGCCGATGCCGAGCGGCGTCGCGAAGTCGTCGCCGGTGCCGACCGCGACCGGGGTGCCGATCGCGAGGCCGGTGATCGCGG
>JAYTAJ010001125.1:0-13850 GCA_043737575.1 Myxococcales bacterium
CAGATCGCCCATCACGAAGAACGTCGCGGGCACGCCGTAGCGATCGAGGACCTCGAGGTACGCAGGCGTCAGGTGATCGGGGCCGTCGTCGAACGTCAGCGCGACCCGGCGCACGTCGGCGGGGCCGCGGTAGATCAGGCGGCCCGCGGGGACCGCGCGCTGCGCCAGATCCTGCGTGCGGCGCACCGCGTGCGCGAGGAGACCCATGGCTGTTGGTAGCACAGAGCACTACGCGTCGGGCTGGCGCCACGCGACCTGGATCGCGGTCGCCGCGATCGCGGATCAGCGCGGCAGCGCGACCGACTCGTGCCACAGCGACAGCGCCCAGCCATCGGGGCCGGCGCCGTCGTTGCGGTAGATGACGAACAGGCGGCGCGGCGGGCCGACGGTGGGCTCGGCGGACTCGGGCTCGGCGCGATCATCGAGGACGGCGCCGTGGGCGACGACCCAGGCGAGGCCGCCGTCGGGCGTCGAGCCGACGAGGGTGTCGTCGAGCTGCCAGGACGGCGCGCGCTTCTTCCAGGCCTTGGCGATCGCCTTGGCGCCGATCTCGACCTGATCGGGCGCCGGGCCGACGAAGGCGGCGTCGCGCTGCTTGCCGTACTGATCGAGGCGAGCGCCGACATCGGCGGCCGCGAGCTTGACGGCGTCGAGCACCGACCGCGGCGCGGCGCCGTGCGCGGACACCTTGGCCTCGGGCGGCTCCCAGCGCGGCAGCTCGGGCAGCGGCGCCGACCGCAGCTTCTCGAGCTTGCGGGTCGGGATGGCGTGGGCGAGCTCGATCGCGGTGATGAACCACAGGCCGTCGACCTGCGCGGCGATCACGGTCACCGCGAAGGCGTGGCCGTCGTACTCGATCTGATCGATCGCCCACGCGGTGACGCCGTCGGGGCCGCCCTCGATCTCGAGCCCGAGCGAGCGCAGCTTGTGCTTCTTGCGGCTGTCGATCACGGTGCCGGCCAGCTCGATCGCGGCGCTGCGATCGAGGCCGACCTCGTCGGGGCCGGGCCCGACCAGGAACAGATCGGGCGCGAGCAGGCCCATCAGGCTGACCGGATCGCCGTCGCGCAGCACCCGGTAGGCCTCGTCGATCAGCTCGCGGGTCTCCTTGACCGCTTCCTTCGGCGAGCCGCGCGGGCCGTCAGGCTCCTCGGCGGCCGGCTTGGCGCACCCGACCGCGACGACGGCCACCAGGGCCACGAGTGATCGGTGCATCCGGCGATCATCATCCGAGCGCGCCGCGATGTAAACCGCTCCGCCCGGTACAGCCGAGGCCCCCCGCGTGCGACCATGGCCGCGTGCTGGCGCGCTTCGTCGATGGCTCGGACCTGCGCGCCGCCGAGCTGCGTCGCGCCGCGCCGACGCTCGAGTTCGAGATCGCGGGCTTGCCGTCGAGCTTCTCGACCAGCGCGCCGGATCCGGAGCAGAAGGCCCGCGGCATGGTGCTCGCGGTCGACGACGGCTTCCCGTGCTTCGCCGAGGCCAGCGATCTGGTGACGATGACCGGCGCGAGCCTGCGGCTCGAGCTCGACTCCGAGAACGAGAGTCGCTTCTGTCGCTGGCATCGCGAGACCCCGGTGCGCCTGGTGCTGTGCGTGGCGCTGCGCCGCAGCGCCGACGCTGCGGTCGAGGTCTTCCACGGCGTGTGCGACGGCAAGGTCGCGGACAAGCCGGCCGGGCCGCGCATGCTGGGCTGGGACCGGCTGTTCACGCCCGACGGCTTCGACGCGACCCTCGCCGAGATCGTCGCCGATCCCGACGCCGAGGGCGACGCGGTCGGCCTGCGCACGCCGGTCTACGCCCAGCTGGTCGCCGCGCTCGGCTGATGCCCGTGACCGGCTTCGTCCTCGTCGCGGTCGCGACCGCGCCGATCGACACGGCGCAGGTGGCGGCGATCGAGGCGGCGCTGGTCGCGGTGGGCGCCGCGGGCATCGTCGGCGCGTCGTTCGCGGGCGGCGTCGAGGTCAGCTTCGAGTGTCCGGAATCCGGACCGCCGCGGGCCCACGCGGTGGCGCTGCGGCGCGTGGTGGCGCCCGCGATCGCGGCGTGGCCGATCGATCTGGCGGTGCGGGACGCGCGGGCCCGGGCGACGCCGCGCCTGGTCGTGATGGACATGGACTCGACGCTCATCACGATCGAGGTGATCGATGAGCTGGCGCGCCGTCATGGCGTCGGCGACGAGGTCGCGGCGATCACCGAGCGCGCGATGCGCGGCGAGCTCGACTTCGAGGCGAGCCTGCGGGCCCGGGTCGGCAAGCTGCGCGGGCTGCGCGGCGCCGCGATGGCGGAGCTGGCGGCGCAGCTGGTGCTGTCCGACGGCGCCGAGCGCCTGATCGAGGCACTGCACGGGCGCGGCGTCGCGGTCGCGATCGCGTCGGGCGGCTTCACCTTCGCGGCGTCGGCGCTGCAGGCCCGGCTCGGCCTCGCCCACGCCCACGCCAACCAGCTCGAGCTGATCGACGACGTGCTGACCGGCGAGGTGCTCGGCCCGGTCGTCACCGCCGAGCGGAAGGCGGCGCTGGTGGTCGAGCTCGCCGCGGCGGCGCAGATCCCGCTGGCGCAGACGGTGGCGATCGGCGACGGCGCCAACGATCGCCTGATGCTGGCCCAGGCCGGCTTCGGCGTCGCGTTCCGCGCCAAGCCGGCGCTGGCCGCCGTGGCCGACGCGACGATCGATCACGGCGGCCTCGATCGCGTGCTCGCGTTCGTCGACCGCGCCTGAGCCGCGCCGAGCCGAGCACACCGCTCACGGCGTCGGCGGCACGGGCGCGTTTCGCTGACCCGGTCCGACGCCCGCGCGCCACTGCCGCAGGCGCTCGTTGATCGCCGCGGTCACGGTCGGCAGCGACGTCGCGCAGTCGCGCTCCTGGTCGTCGAGCAGGTCGGCCGGGAACCCGCGCCACTGCGCGAGCATCTTCGTCATCGATCCGCACTGCTGGCCCGCCATCGTGCCCTCGGTCTCCTTGAAGTCCTTCGTGCAGTAGAGCGCAACCCACTTCGCGCACGACGGCAGCGTCTTCGCGGTCGCGGTCGCGGCGGGCGCCGCGGGCGCAGGCACCGGTGTCGCGGCGACCTGCTGCGGCGCCGCCGGCTTCGGCCGCACGCCGCTCGTCGTCCGCTTCACGCCCGCATCGATCGCGCTCGCGGCGATCGCGGCCTCGCCAGCATCGCGCACGATCTCGGTCGTCACCATCCCGGCGTCGATCGGCGCCGCCACCACCGCGCCGCCATCGATCGTCGCCACCGTCGCGACCTGGGTCGCCGCGCCGCCGCGCGTGCTGCTGCCGAGCACGCCGATCGTGATCACCGCGGTCACCGCCGCGACCACCACGATCAGCCCGCCGATCAGCGCCGGCCGCGCCACCCGCCGCGTCGTCGCCGAGTACGCGGTCGCGCGGCCGCCCGGCGCGGTCTGCGACTTGCCGCGCACGGTCTCGCCGTCCCACGCGCAGCGCGCGACCGCGGCCGACAGCTCGTCGATCGTCGCGGGTCGGCCCTCGGGCTTGGGCGACAGCGCGCGCATCAGCACCAGCTCGAGGCCGGGCGGCAGCTCGATGCCGCGGCGCGACGGCGGCATCGGCTCGAGGCGATCTTGCGGGTTGCGCTGGTCGGCCCATGGCAGGAGCCCGGTCAGCATCACGTACAGCACGACCGCGGTCTCGTAGACGTCGCTGCCGATCGACGCCCGCGCGCCGAAGAACCGCTCGGGCGCCATGTACGCGGGCGTGCCGCGCTGCATGCCGAGCTGGGTCGTCGTCGACTCGGCGTCGTCGACGCCGCGGGCGATCCCGAAGTCGAGCAGCACGGCGCGCTGACCGCCGTCGACCAGCATGATGTTCTCGGGCTTGATGTCGCGGTGGACGACGCCCGCGGCGTGGAGCGCGCTGATCGCCCGCGTCAGCTGCTGGAACAGCTCGAGCGCCGCGCCGATCGCCAGGCGCCCCATCAGCAGCCGCTCGGCCAAGGACGATCCCGACAGCCGCTCCATCGCCAGGTACGGCCGACCGTCGGGCAGCTCGCCCGCGGCGAGCACGCGCACCACGTTGGGGTGCGTCACCCGCTGCATGTGCTTGGCCTCGACCAGGAACCGATCGCGCTCCTTGGCGGTGGCGCCGTCGTCGGACAAGAGCACCTTCAGCGCGATCGGCCGATCGTCCCACCGCGCCGCGTACACCACCCCCGACCCGCCGCGCCCGAGCTCGCCCTCGATCGCGAACCCGCCGAGCTGCTCAGGAACCGGCTCGCTCATCGCGCCGCAGTATCGCTCATGCGGTGCTATTCAGGAGCCACGCGCATAGGACGAACGACGAGACCTCGCGGTGCTGAACCTCCTGTCGGGCCGGCGCGCGAAAGCCACGGCGGCGTGGGGACCCGCCCGCGGGTATTTCGAGACCGCGGTGTCCCTGGGAGGCGACGACGCCTGGTCGAGCCATCGCGACGAGATGTACGGCGCCGTGAAGGACCTCGCCGAGTGCGACTTCCTGACCGGACGCTTCGATCAAGCCGCCGAGCGCTTCGATGATCTTCGGCGTCGCGCGGTGTCGCGGGCCGAGCGCGCCGGTGTCGTCACGTTGCACGTGCGGTTGTTGGTCGTCACCGGTCGCTACGACGACGCGCTCGCGCTCGCGGCCCAGGAGCTCGAGGCGTTCGGGGCCGCGCTCCCCAGCAGCGACGCGGCGATCGTGGCAGCGATCGAGGACGGCCACCGGCGTCTCGCGCACTTCGACGTGCGCGCGATGGAGGAGCTGCCGCTGCTTGGCGACTCGGAGCCGAGGGCGCTCATCAACCTGCTCGCGAGCCTTCCTCCCGCGGTCTACTCGCGCCGGCCTGAGCTGCTGCCGCTGCTCGCGATGAAGATCGTCGAGCTCTCGATCGATCACGGCAACTGCGAGGCGTCGTGCTTCGGCTACAGCATGTACGCGATGATCCTCGCGGCGACCCTGGGCGAGCCGGCGCGCGCGCGCGCGCTGTCGACCGCGTCGATCGCATTGAACGATCGGTTGGAGGATCCGCGCTTGCGCGCGCCCGCCATCCACATCCACGCCAATCACATCCTGTTCTGGAGCCACCCCTACGAGGCGGCCGTGCCGTACCTGCTGCGTGCCTACGACGCCGCCATGCACGTCGGTGACATCACGATCGCCGCGTACGCCGCCTTCATGGGCGCGTGGCAGGAGATCGAGCGCGGTCATGCGATCCCCGAGACCCAGGCCGCGCTCGAGCGGCACGACGCCCGAGCGCAAGCCGCGCGACACGTCACGGCGCGTGACGTCGTCCGGCTGCAGCGGCAGTTCGGGCGAGCGCTGGCCGGCGACACGCTCGATCCGCTGCACCTGAGCAGCAGCGACTTCGATGCCGAGGCGGCCCGGGCCCGGATCGCGACCGCAGGGCTCGACACCGGTCTCGCCATGCACGATCTGCTGTACGTGATGCTCGCGTGGCTGCACGGCCGGTTCGCCGAGGCCGAGGCGCTGCTCGAGCGCGGGTCCACCACGCTGGCAGCCGCGTACTGCTTGCCGCTGGAGACCACCTGGGCGCTGTTCGACGCGCTGACGGCCGCCGCATCGTGGGACGACGCTGCACCCCACCGGCGTGACGCGCTCGTGGCGAGGCTGCGGAAGACCGAGGCTCGACTCGGGCGTTGGGCCCAGGACTGCCCGGCAAACTTCGAGGCCAAGCACGCGCTCGTCGTGGCCGAGCTGGCGCGCGTCGAAGGACGAATGTTCGACGCCCATCGCGAGTACGAGCGAGCCTTCAGCGCAGCGCGACGCTCGGGCATGCTGCACCTCCAGGCGATCACATCTCGGATCGCCTCGCGCGTGGCGCTCGCGAGTGGGTTGGAGCATGCCGGTCGATCGTGGCTACGCGAGCAGTACGACGTGCTGTCGGCGTGGGGCGCGAAGGTCCTCCTGGCGCAGCTCGACGAGGCGCATCCGCACCTGCGCTCCGCACGCCGCGACGCGATCGGTGGTGCCGTGCAGCTCGACGCGCTCGCCGCCATCAAGTCATCGCAGGCGCTGTCGCGGGCGGTCGACATCGATGACCTCGCGCAGACCCTGCTTCGCGTCGTCATGGAGAACGCTGGGGCGCAGCGTGCGGTGCTGCTCCTCCCGCTCGATGGCAGGCTGCAGACCGCTGCCTCGACGACCTCGACGCCCGGTTCATCCGAGGATGCGCGAGCCGAGGAGCCCGAGGTCCCCGCGGCGATCACGAGTGGCAAGGTCGAGCTGAAGCTCGGACCGCTCGAGGTCGCCGACGTGGTGGCGCGCGCCATCGAGGTCTCGAGCCCGTTGCTCGAACTGCATCGTCACGAGCTCATCATCCAGGTGCCACGACAGCTGTTCGTCAACGCGGATAGTGACCGGCTGGTCCAGGTCGTCTCGAATCTGGTGACGAACGCAGCCAAGTACACGCCGCCCGGGGGACGGATCCTGGTACGGGTGCAGCGCGAAGGCGACCAGGCGGAGATCGTGGTGATCGACAACGGCATCGGCATCGAGGCGGAGATGCTACCGCGCGTGTTCGAGCCGTTCGCACAGGCGAGGCAGTCCCTCGACCGTGCGCGAGGCGGTCTCGGTCTGGGTCTCGCGATCGTGAGCAATCTCGTCAAGCTCCACGGCGGAACCGTCCGCGCGAAGAGCCAAGGGCGCGGCCAGGGGAGCGAATTCTCGGTTCACCTCCCGCTGATCGATCCGCCGGACGGCGTCGAGATCCTCAGCCCTGAGCTCCCCGCGGTCCAGGGCGCGGGGGCCCGGGTGCTGGTGGTCGACGACAACGTCGATGCCGCCGAGATGCTGGCGGACCTGTTGGAGATGCATGGCTATCGGACGGTCGTGGCCCATGACGGTCCAAGCGCCCTCACGTTGGCCGATGACTTCCATCCTCAGATCGCGCTGCTCGATCTCGGGCTTCCGGTCATGGACGGTTTCGAGCTCGCGCGAATCCTCCAGGCCCGCCCTGCCCTGGCGTCCACCAGGTTGATCGCGATCACCGGGTACGGGCAACCGGAAGACCGGGCGAAGACCGCGGCGGCCGGCTTTGCCGGGCACATGACCAAGCCGGTCAGCACGAATCAGCTACGGACGCTGATGGAGCAGCTCCTCTCGGCCGCCGCTGGTGGTCCCGCCTGAGGTTAGAGGACTCAGAGCGTCGGTCAGAACCGCGCTTCGGCCTCGACTCCCAGAGGAGATTCGGACCCTCGCGGTGCTCGTGTCCTCAGATCGTGCTGAACATCAGCTTGAAGCCGGCGATGCGGCCGGTGTCGGCGGCGGCGGTGTCCTCGACCTTCAGGGTCCACGTCGCCTTGCCGGTCGCGGCGCCGAGCTGCGTCGCGGTCAGCGTGAACGTCTGCACCAGATCGTCGGCCGAGCCACCGACCTGATCGGCCAGCACCGCGACCTCGACGCCGTTCTTCTGCAGCGTGACCTTCAGGTCGCCGCGGTAGGTGTGCTTGATGTCGACGCCGACCGACAGCGACGAGAAGTCGAAGGCGTCGGGGACGGTGATCGCGACGGCGGCGCCCGCGGTGTTGTCGTCGGGGATCTCGGTCGCGGTGGTCGACTCGTAGGTCTTCACGCCGCCGCCGCCGCTGGTGACGTCGGCGATCGACAGGTTGATCAGCGCGCGGACCTTGGCGAGATCGACGTGGGGGTTGCGGCCGTAGCTCGAGGTCGCCACGCCGGTCGGCGCCCACAGGAAGTCGGGGTGGTTCTCCACCGAGTCGGTACAGTACTTGCCGCCGATGATCTTGCCGGTCGCGCCGAGCTCGAGGATGTAGTGGTACTCGTCGTGGCTGACGTAGCCGTCCATGCCGAGCGGCCGCGTGCTGGCGTTGCCCTCGACCAGGTAGTCGGTGGTAAGGCGGACCTCGTACAGCGACTTCGCCGCCGTGTTGAACGTCCACTTGTTGCCGGTCGCGCCGACGCAGGCGTTGGCGGCGGTGTTGGTGACCTTGGCCTGCTTGGTGACCTTGTAGCCGGCCAGCGGCTGGTTCCAGACCTGCCGGCCCGCGGTGCGATCCTCGACGAGCGCCAGGTCGTTGAGGCCGAGGAAGTTGGTGAGGACGACGTGCAGCGTGCCGGGGTTGACGTCCATGCACTCGGTGTTGGCGTCGCTGCCGTTGACGTCGTGGTCGATCATCTCGGCGTTGCAGCGGCCGCCGACCATCATCGCGTTGTTGCGATCGTAGACCGTGACGATCAGCGCCTTGATGTCGGCGACCTCGAACCTGACGCCACCGACGGTGACCGCGTGCTGCGGCTCGGGCTCGAGCAGCGCGGCCGGCGCCCACGCGTGGCACAGGCCCCACCAACCCTGGGCGCCCTCATCGTCCGACGAGTCGCACTCGTCCTTCATGCCGTCGCTGTCGTTGTCGATGCCGTCGATCTGCTGGTTGAGCGACTGGAAGCTCCTCATGTGCCACTTGGCCGCGGGGCCGGCGCACGCGAAGTAGGTGTCCCACGCGGCCTTCGCGGTCGCGCCGCACATCTGCGCGGGCTGCGCCGAGCAGCCGACGGTGGCGTTGTACGCGGCGTCGTACTTCTCGAGCGGCGACTGGGTGCGCGCGTCGATCCAGCGGTGGTTGGTCGAGCCCTCGGCGGTCGGCCAGTAGGTGTCGGACCACGCGACCGGCGCCTTGCCGACCGCGGCCGGGTAGCGATCCTTCCACACCGGCTTGTCGAGCTTGCCGACCTTGGGCAGCTCGGCGAGGCGGTAGTTCAGCGACCGCGCGAGCACCGCCGGATCGTTGCTGGCGTTCCACGCGTCGCCCTTGCCGTCGTCGCCGCCGCCCGGGTTGTTGTCGATGTCGCCCGGCAGGTTCGACTCGGCGTCGTCGCCGACCTCGTCCGCGCAGGCGTTGACGACGAGCAAGCAGGAGGTGAGCAGCACGCGCTTCATGGCTTGGGTCACGTTGGCGGCGGGTACAGCAGCCGACGTGCCAGACCGCACAGCGCCGAGCGCGCTGTGATTCCGTCGTGTTGCTCGATCGATGCGGCTGGTCAACCAGCCTCCCGCGCTGGGGTCGATCGTTACGGTCGCCGGCTGATCGATCAGCCATGAGCCCGCGGTAGCATCGTCTCCCGTGAGCTGCCGACGACTGGTGGTGCTGAGCGTTTTGCTGACCGGATGCGCGCGCGGCGGTGGCGCGGGCGGCGCGACGACGACGCTGCGGCCGGCGTGCGCCGACGGTCAGCGCTGGGACGGCGCGGCCTGCGTCGAGCGCACCGCCGCGGCCGCGCTCGACGCCGCCGACGCCGCGTTCGAGGCCGGCGATCTCGACGCCGCGGCGGCCGCGAGCGATCGGGCCGCGGCCGAGCCGCTCGATCACCGCACCCACGTCCGGCTGTGGAAGCAGCGCGGCATCGCGACGACGTACCGCGCGCAGCTCGTGCCGACCGCGGAGGAGGCGGCGGCGACCGCGGCGGCGTACGCGCGCTTGCTCGCGATCGATCCCGACCATCACCTGAGCTGCGAGCTCGCGACCAAGGCGACCTTCCCGTTCGAGGACGCGCGCGAGGTGGCGGCGACGCGCGTCCCGGCCGAGCTGGCGGTGACCTGGCCGCGCAACCTGCGGCTCGGCGATCCGGTGCCGATCGAGATCGAGACCGTCGCCGATCCGGCGGGCGTCCTCCACGCCGCGACGCTGTACGTGCGGCAACGCGGCACGACCGCGTGGCGCGCCGCCGACGTGACGCTCGCGCCGCCCGGCCAGTACACGCGGGTGCGGCTGCCCGCGATCGACGGGACGGCGCCGACCGCGCTCGAGGTCTACGCGACCGCGCTCGATCGCGCGGGCAACGAGACGCTGGTCTGGGCATCGGCGGCGCGGCCGCGCGACGTGCCGCTCCGCTACGATCCGCCGACGCCGTGGCACCGGACCTGGTGGGTCTGGGCGATCGCGGGCGGCGTGGTCGCGACCGGCGCGGGCATCGCGACCTACGCGATCGTGTGGGAGCCGAGCGGCTCGGTCGACGGGATGATCAACCGGCCGTAACGATCGCGTCGCGCTCGTCGACGGTGTGGAAGCGGCCCTTGGCGTCGCGCGCGACCCGGGCGATCGCGATCTCGGGATCGTGGGTGAAGAACAGGCGGCCACCGCGCTCGACCAGATCGCCGAGCAGCGCCTGCTTCTCGTCGATCAGCCGCTCGGGATAGCGGTCGTAGCCCATCGTGATCGGCACGTGGACCCAGGCCCGGCCCGGGATCAGATCGGCGGCGAACACCACCGGCCCGTCGGGCGCGGCGAGCTCGGCGAGCAAGAGGCCGGGCGTGTGGCCCTCGCTGACGTGGAACGTGTAGCCGTCGCCGAGGACCTCGCTGCGCCGGCCGGCGACGCGCTCGACCCGGCCGGTCGCCTCGAGCAGCCCGGTCAGCTCGGGGATGAACGACGCGCGATCGCGCGGGTGCGGTGTGGCGGCGCGGGCCCAGGCCTCGGCGCCGACCACCCAGTGCGCGCGCGGGAACACCAGCGCGGGCGCGACGCCGTCCTGCCACGCGGTGAGCGCGCCGCCGGCGTGATCGAAGTGCAGGTGCGACAGCACGACGACGTCGACGTCGGCGGGCGCGACCCCGATCGCGGCGAGGTTGTCGAGCAAGACGTGGCGATCCTCGACGACGCCGAACCGCTCGCGCAGCGCGGGTGCGAAGAACGCGCCGATGCCGGTCTCGAACAAGATCGTGCGCCCGTCGCGGACCAGGAGACAGCGACACGCCAGCGGGATCCGGTTGCGGTCGTCGGGCGTGATCCAGCGCTCCCACAGCGCCCGCGGTGCGTTGCCGAACATCGCGCCGCCGTCGAGGCGCTGGCTGTTCCCGAGCACCGACGTCAGCGTCATCATGACGTCATCGGCTTGCGGGTCGGCGGGCCGGCCGGGTACTGCTGCGCGAGGTGGAGGTTGGCGGCGTTGAGCGCGGCGTCGAAGCGGCCGAAGATGCGCTTGGCGGCGGCGGCGAGCCCGGGCTGACCGTGGCGGCGCACGAACGACGCCTCGACCGCGGTGCCCGACAGGAGCCAGGTCGACAGCTCGTGGATCACGGTCTCGCGGGTCCAGCCGCGCTTCTTGGGCGCGGCCGCGGCCGCGGCGGGCACGGTCACCGGCTCGGCGAGCTCGGCGGGGGCGGCGGCGGGGGCGGCGGCGATCTCGTCGTCGTCGTCGTCGTCGTCCTCGTCCTCGTCGTCGTCCTCGTCGTCGTCGTCCGTGCGCCGCGCCAGCTCCTGCGCGAAGACCTCGCGGACGATCGCGAGCGCGGTCTCCTGCATCTCGGCCTCGAAGCGCGAGAGCTCTTGCGTCAGTCGTTCGCTGGGCGACAGAAGTGCCATGCAGGCATCTTGTTCGAGCGTCGGCCGAAGGCAAGTGCCCAGGCGGCGAGAACTGCATTCGTGATATCCGGACGCGATGACCGCGTTCGCACCGCCGCCGCCGCGCCTCGTCGAGGATGGCCACCAGCAGCTCGGCCGCTGGGGCGCGCCGCTCGAGCGCGCCAACCTGCTCGACGCTCGCTACCGCGGCTGGCCGCGGCCGCTGCGATGGTGGCGGCTGAAGGAGTGGCAGGCGTTCCAGATCGCGACGCCGCGCTTGTTCGTCAACCTCGCGCTGTTCGACGTGAAGCTGCTCGCGCTGTTGCAGGTGAAGATCTACGACCACGCGCGCGGCGACAAGTTCCTCCACGAGCGCAAGCTGCGGCCGGGTGCGTTCCGCGTCGCCGATCAGCTGCTCGACTCGTCGACCCGCTACGCCGATCGCAAGGGCCACCTCGGGTTCACCAACCGCATGGCGGCCGGCCGCATCGAGATCGCGATCGATCAGGCGGCGTCGAAGGCCGGACCGCGGGTCGTGGGCGCGCTGGTCGTCCACACCGATCGCGGCGCGTCGCAGGTGGTGAGCCTGCCGTTCGCGGGCGACGTCGGCATGTACTCGCACAAGGGCCTGTTCCCGATCGAGGGCGAGCTGGTGATCGGCGACGCCACGCATCGCCTGACCGTCGACGACGCGGTCGCGCTGATGGACGATCACAAGGGCTACTATCCGTACGTGATGAAGTGGGACTGGGTCACCAGCGCGACCCGCGACGCCAGCGGCCGCGCGGTCGGCTTCAACCTGACGCGCAACCAGTGCCGCGAGCCCGAGCGCTACAACGAGAACTGCGCGTGGATCGGCGATCGGGTCGGCGCCCTGCCGGCGGTGACCTTCGAGCGCAACCACGTCCGCGCCGCCGACGAGGTCTGGCGCATCCGCGATCGCGATGGCCGGGTCGACGTGACGTTCACGCCGACCGTGCCCGGCGACGTCAAGCTCAACGCCCTGGTGATCGAGAGCCGCTACCGCGGACCGTTCGGCCGCTTCGCCGGCCGCCTCGAGCCCGACGGCCTCGAGCCGCTCACGATCGACGGCTGGTTCGGCATGGGGGAAGAGTTCTGGCTGCGGGTGTGAGGCTCGGCCTGGCGATCGTCGCGGTCGTGCTCGGCGGGTGTCCGTCGCGCGCGAGCCGCACGCCCGCGGTGGTGACGCCGCCGGTCGTGGCGCGCGAGGCGGTGGTGGCGACCGCGCTGGTCGAGGGCGACGTGCCGGTGTTCGCCGCCGATGGCGACGCGGTGTACTGGATCGCCGACGACGCGCTGTGGCGGCGCAGCTGGCGCGGCGCGGCGACGCGGCTGGCGGCGCTGCCGACGGTCGGGCTGGCGCTCGCGGTGCAGGACCAGCGGGTGATCGTGATCGGCGCGACGACGATCGCGGCGGCGCCGATCGCGGGCGGCGCGGTGGCGACGATCGTCTCGGGGCTGCCGCCGTGGCGGGTCGTGACGATCGATCGCGACGGCGCCTGGTTCGGCACCGACAGCGGCGTGTACCGAGCGCCGCTCGACGGCGGCGGGCCCGAGCAGATCGCGCGCGCGCTGCCGGGCATCGAGGCGATCGCCACCGATGACGCGCACCTATATATAGCGGCGGCTGCGGGCATCGTGCGGGTCGGCAAGCGAGGCGGCGCCAGCGTCGTGCTCGCCGAGGGCCAGGATGACGTGCGCGGGCTCGCCGCGGGCGGCGATCGGGTGTGGTGGGCGCGGCGCGACGGCCCGGCGGTGACCAGCGTCGCGACCGCGGGAGGCGCGCCGCGGATCGAGCTGGACGGCGCCGCGGTGGCGATCGCCGCCGACGGCCGCGGCGCGGTGATCATGACGCCGACCGGCGCGCTGGCCGAGGTCGCGGCGGCGGGTGCGCGGATCGCGCGCGGCCACGCAACCCATCGCCTCGCGGGCGCCGGATCGATCGCGCTCGCGGGCGACGGCGTCGTCGTGCCGATGCTGGATCTGGCGACCGGCGGCGGCAGCCTGTGGCGGGTCGCGCGGCCGGCCGATGGCCGTGATGCGGCGACGATCGTCGCGGCGCCGCGCCACGCGGTCACCGCCATCGCGGTCGACGGCGCCGAGGTCGTGTACGTCGACGCCAGCCGCGGCGACGGTCCGAGCCGGGTGATGCGAGCGCCGCGCGGCGGTGGCCGCGGCCGCGCGATCGCGTCGGCGCCGGCGATCGATGCGCTGGCGGTCGACGGTGGTCGCGTCGCCTACGCCGCGGGCGCGGCGATCTGGCTGGTCGATCGCAACCCGGTCGGCGACGCCAGCGGCGATCGTCCGCCGCGTCGGCTCACCACCGCGCCCGATCCACCGCTCGGCCTCACTCTCGACGCCCGCGCGGTGTACTGGGCCGACGGCCACCAGCTCCTCACCGCGCGGCTCGCGGGCGGCGCCGCGGCGATCTTCGCCAGCCCCGCGCCCCAGGCCGCGAGCCCGCAGCGCGGCGCGGTCGAGCTGATCGTCGACGGCGACGCGGTGTACTTCTCGTCGCTCGGCGACGGCG
>JAYTAJ010001126.1:0-2644 GCA_043737575.1 Myxococcales bacterium
CCTCGCCAACGAGATCGTCGACGCCGCGCAGAACCGCGGCAACGCGGTCAAGAAGCGCGAGGACGTCCACAAGATGGCCGACGCCAACAAGGCGTTCGCCCACTATCGTTGGTGATCCGCTAGCAGCCCTCGGGGCTGCTTTTTTCGTTTCAACTTTCAGTCGAGGAGGCGAGGCACCGAACCACGTTTCAGCACGGGGGCCAGACAGGCGGCAGCGGGTTCTTTCCGGAACCCACCGAACCACCTGGCTCGATCGACTCTGGACGCCACCCGCGTGATCACACGCGAGTCCCGTTCCAGCCGCTACGCGAGTAGCGCGCGCCTTGCTCGGTGCCCCCGCCGCCGTCTCGTCTCCGGACACCTCGACATGCCTTGACCCGCACGGTCCTTCGCGGCGCCGCCACGTCTGCCCATCACCCGATCGCGCGCGTGCGCAACATCGGGATCATGGCGCACATCGACGCCGGCAAGACCACGACGACCGAGCGCATCCTGTTCTACAGCGGCGCGATCTCCCGCCTCGGCGAGGTCGACGACGGCGCCGCCTTCACCGACTGGATGGAGCAGGAGCAGGAGCGCGGCATCAGCATCACCGCCGCGTCGACCGTGTTCGCCTGGCGCGACCCCGCCGGCCGCGAGCACCAGATCAACCTGATCGACACGCCCGGCCACGTCGACTTCACGATCGAGGTCGAGCGCTGCCTGCGCGTGCTCGACGGCGCCATCGCGGTGTTCTCCGCGATCGAGGGCGTCCAGGCCCAGAGCGAAGCGGTGTGGCGCCAGGCCGATCGCTACCGCGTGCCGCGCCTGGCGTTCATCAACAAGTGCGATCGCATCGGCGCCGATCCCGCCGCGGTCGTCGAGGAGCTGCGCCACCGCCTCGCGGTCCGCCCGCTGGTGCTGCACGCGCCGATCGGCCTCGGCGCCGACTTCGCCGGCGTAATCGATCTGGTCGCGATGACCGCGCGGACCTGGGACGACGACAGCCTCGGCGTCCGCTTCGACGACGCCGCGATCCCCGACGACCTCGTCGCCGACGCCACCGCCGCGCGCGAGAGCTTGCTCGACGCGCTCGCCGAGCTCGACGACGGCTTCCTCACCGCCTATGTCGAGGCCGCCGACGCCGGCGTCCCGGTCGCGATCGACGCGATCCGCGCCGCGATCCGCCGCGCCACGCTCGCGGGCCTCGCGGTCCCGGTCGTCCTCGGCGCCGCGTTCCGCAACAAGGGCGTCCACAACCTGCTCGACGCCGTCGTCGACTACCTGCCGTCGCCGCTCGACGTCGCGCCCGTGATCGGCGTCGTGCCCGCGACCGGCGCGACCACGACCCGCGCCCCCGACGTCAGCGCGCCGCTCGCCGCGCTCGCGTTCAAGGTCATGGCCGACGGCGACCGCGGCCACGTCACCTACGTCCGCGTCTACGCCGGGCTGCTCACCACCGGGCAGACCGTCTACAACGCCACCAAGGATCGCCTCGAGCGCATCGAGCGCCTGGTCCGCATGCACGCCAACCGCCGCGAGGATGTCGCCGCGCTGCCCGCCGGCGCGATCGGCGCGATCATCGCGGGCCTCGGCGAGCGCACCGCGACCACCGGCGACACGCTGTGCGATCCGACCGCGCCGGTCTGCCTCGATCCGGTCCACGTCCCCGAGCCGGTCATCGGCATCACCGTCGAGCCCGCGACCAGCGCCGATGAGGACCGCCTGCGCCACGCCCTCGAGCGCCTCGCCGCCGAGGACCCGTCGTTCCGCGTCGGCGTCGATCTCGACTCGGGCGCGACCACGATCGCCGGCATGGGCGAGCTGCACCTCGAGATCCTGGTCGATCGCCTGCGCCGCGAGTTCGCGGTCGACGCGCGGGTCGGTCGCCTCCAGGTCGCGTATCGCGAGACCGTCACCACCCGCGCCCGCGGCGAGGCCCACCGGAGCGCCAGCGACGGTGTTTCCGGGAGGCGAGCGGATGTTGGCCATGTCGTGCTGATCGTCGAGCCCGCGACGCGCGGCCACGGCTTCCGCTTCGAGAACCAGGCCGTCGCCGCTGACGTGCCCGCCGAGTTCGTGCCCGCGGTCGCCGAGGCCGCCGCCGAGGCTGCGTCGATCGGCGTCGTCGCCGGCTTCCCGATGACCGATCTCACCGTGTCGCTGGTCGGCGGCAGCTTCCACGTCGTCGACTCGTCGCAGCGCGGCTACAAGCTCGCCACCACGCGCGCGTTCCGCGACGCCGCGGTCGCGGCCTCGCCGACCATCCTCGAGCCGGTCATGGAGCTCGAGGTCCGCGCGCCCGACGAGCACACCGGCGACGTCCTCGGCGAGCTGCTGTCGCGTCGCGCCAAGATCGCCGGCATGGAGGCGCGGCCCGGCGTGCAGGTCATCGCCGCCGCGGTGCCCCTCGCCGAGATGTTCGGCTACGCCAGCGTGCTGCGCTCGACCTCGCGCGGCCGCGGCACGTACTCGATGCGCTTTGCCCACTACGCCGAAGTCCCCCACGCGACCCGCGCCCGCCTCGCCGCCCGCGCCAACGCCTAGGAACCGCCATGTCCAAAGAAAAGTTCGTCCGCAACAAGCCGCACGTCAACATCGGGACGATCGGCCACGTCGACCACGGCAAGACCACGTTGACGGCGGCGATCACGAAGGTGCAGGC
>JAYTAJ010001127.1:0-6067 GCA_043737575.1 Myxococcales bacterium
GCGATCGAGGCGATCAACAGTCCCGGGATCAACGAGTTTGCTTTCATGGCCGCGGCCCGTTGCATGCCCCGCGCCAGCCCCGGGTGCGCGGAGCGTCACTTCGCGAGCGCGGTCGGCTGCCAGTGCAGGATCACGCGCAGGCGATCGGCGGGCCGCCAGGTCGGCGGGCGCACCACGGTCACCAGCTCGCCGCTCGGCGTGACATCGAAGGTGCGACGCGCGTGATCGGCGACGTCGTCGAGGACGTAGCGCTCCTGCGGCGGCGCTGGCACCAGCACGCCCGCGGCGTCGGTGCGGACCGCGACGGTCATGACGGCGGCGCCGTTGCGGTAGAGTAGCTCGGTACCGTCGGGGTTCCACCGCGCCCAGTTGCCGCCGCGCACCGAGATCTGGACTCGCAGACCTGGCGTCGGGAACGCCTGCACGTAGATCTCGTCTTTGCCCGACACGCTCGACGTGTACGCGAGCCAGCGCCCGTCGGGCGACAGCGCGGGCTGGGTCTCGTGCTCGGCGCTGGCGAGATACGCGCGCGGCGGCCCGGGCGCGATCGGATCGAGCCAGTACAGATCGGCGGTGCCGAGGCGCGGATCGCGATCGTCGAACACCAGCGTGCGGCCGTCGCGCGACAGCTCGAGGTTGGCGGGGTTGAGGCCGGTGTGCAGCGTCTCGGCGTCACCGGTGCCGTCGGCGCGCAGCCGCTGGATCTCGGCGCGCGCGCCGCGGCTGACGACCGCGTAGACCTGCTGGTGGCCGGGCGCGAGCACCGCGTGATCGACGTCCCAGCGCCAGCTGATGCGGGTGTCGGTCTGGCGCGCGAGATCGTGGAGCCACAAGGTCGCGTTGGCGGCGTCGGCGCGGACCATCAGCTTGTCGTCGGCGCCGGCGCGCACCGACGTGGCGAGCGCCTCGGGCAGCGCCACCAAGGTCGCGGCGCCCGCGCGATCGATCCGCGCGACCTGGGTCGCGAACAGCGCGGGGCTGCCGACGAAGTACGCCAGCGTGCCGCCGCGAACGTCGAACATGGCGGCGCCGTTGGCGGGCGCGGTGACGGCGTCGTCGATGACGATCCGGGGCGGGCCGGTCACGGCGAGGCGGCGCGGATCGAACGGCAGCGCGACCAGCTGGCCCGCGCGCGGCACCAGCAACGTCGACGGCGGCACGAAGCGCGGCGCGCCGCCGGTCGTGATCACGCGGCGCGCGCCGGTCGCGAGCTCGACCGCCTCGACCGTGGTGTCGTCGAAGCTGTCGCTGGTCGCCGAGCTGACCACGAACAGCACGGCGCGGCCGTCGGGCAGCGCGTGGGGGAAGCGGTGGCTCTTCTCGTCGGGCCCGAGGGTGGTGAGCGGCGTCATCGGCCCGCCGTCGGCGGAGACGATCGCGAGCGGCGAGAACCACGACGGCGCGATCACCAGCCGATCGTCGGGCAGCCAGGTGCCGCCGCGGGTGCCGGCCTGGACCGCGCCGAGCGCGATCGCGGGGCCGCCCGCCAGCGGCAGCTTGTACAGCTCGCCACCCTTGGCGAAGCCGAGCCACGCGCCGTCGGGCGAGAAGAACGGGCCCTCGGCGTCCTCGGTGTCGGGCAGCGGCACCGCCTCATCGCGATCGATCCGCCGCAGGTACAGCTGGGCCGCGCCGACGCCTCCGGGCGGCGGATGACCGATGAACACGATCGTCCTGCCGTCGGGCGACACCGCGACCGGCTGGGTCTGGAACGTCGCGAGCGGTTCGCTGGCGGCGACCGCCACCGAGAACTCGATCGGCGCGATCGGCGCGTCGCCGCCCGATCCGCGCGCGCGCAGCCCGACCGCGATCGCGGCGCCGAGCGCGATCACCGCGACGCCCGCCGCGAGCCGGCGCCACGGGCGGCGACGCGGCGGCGCCACCGGGTCCAGCGCGTCGCGATCGATCGCGGCGAGGGCGCTGGCGAACCCGGCCGCGGTCGGCAGCCGCGCCGCTGGATCCCAGCGGACCGCGCTGCGGATCAGCGCCGCGACCGGTGGCGGCAGCCGCGCCAGATCGGCGGCCCAGGCGCCGCCCTCGAGCGCGGCGGCATCGATCAGCGGCGGCGGCTCGTACGCGGTCACCATCTGATACAGCAACAGCCCCAGCGCCCAGACGTCGGTGCGCACGTCCTGCGCCGCCCCGACTCGCTGCTCGGGCGCCATGTACGACGGCGTGCCCGCGCGCGACATCGCCGCGACTCGCTCCTCGGCGGTCCCGACCTCGTGCAACGACGCCAGGCCGAAGTCGAGGACCCAGACGTGGCCGTCGTCGCCGACGAAGACGTTGTGCGGCTTGAGATCGCGGTGCAGCACGCCTTGGCCGTGGGCGTGGGCGACCGCGTCGGCGATCTTCGCCATCATCGCGACCGCGACCGCGGCCGGCAGCGGTCGCCGCAGTCGCGCCGCCAGGCTCTCGCCGCGCAACAGCTCGAGCACGAGGTACAGCGAGCCTTCGTGCTCGCCGGTCTGGTGCAGCGTGACGATCGACGGATGGTTGAGCCGCGCGGTGGCCCGGGCCTCGCGCTCGAGGATCTCGGTGATCTGCGCGTGCGGCACGTGAGCCCAGCGATCGGCGCGCATGACCTTGATCGCGACCTCGCGATCGAGGCGGCGATCGTGGGCGCGATAGACGACGCCCATCCCGCCGCGGCCGAGCTCGCCGACGATCTCGAAGGTGCCGGCTAGCACCGCCTGCGGCTCCAGGTGCGGCAGGCGCGGCGCGACCTCGAGCCGCGGGGTCCGCGCCACCGCGCGCAGCAGGCTGTCGACGGTGGTGGTGGGCGACCCCGAGGACATCGGAGGCGCACACTACGCGAGAGGATCGACGGCGAGCAAGGCGACACTAGCGCCCGCACCCCAGGCCGAGGTCGTCGAGATCGAGACCGGTGACGAGCAGCGTCGGATCGGCGCCGCTCGCGTCCATCACCTTCAGCTCGTGGAGGCCGTTCGGATTGCCCGGATCGTCGAGGTACAGGCTGGCGATGCGGCCGTCGGGCAGCACGCACGGCGAGTTGTCGTTGGTCGAGGTCGGCGGCGTCAGCGCGGTCGCGCGATCGCCGGACCAGCGCCAGATCCGCTCGCCGTCCCAGTCGGCCTCGAAGATCACGTCGGCGCCCGCGTAGGCGGCGTGGTGCAGCGGGCCGCGCTGGGCGATCGCGGCGGGGGCGTCGTCGGGCGTCGCGACGATCGTGACGACGGCGCCGTCGAGGCCGACCTCGCAGATGCTGCCGCCGGGCCCGGCGTTGGCCTCGGGGCCGCAGTCGAACAGCAGGCGATCGGCGTCGGGCGCGAGCGACGGCTGATCGTTCCACGCGAAGGTCGAGCCCGCGGTCAAGAGCCGCGGCGCGCTCCAGGTGTCGCCGCTGCGGAGGGTCGCGAACAGATCGCGATCGTGGGGGCCGCCGCCCGCGGCGTAGACGACGATCGCGGCGGCGTCGTCGACCGCGGCGAGGTTCTCGGCATTCTCGATCCGCTCGCCATCGGGCAGCACCAGCCGGGCGTCGCCGGGATCGGCGGCCGACGCGACCGCGAGGCAGCGGCGATCGGCGCACACCGGATCGACGTTGCTGGTCTCGAAGACGTAGGACACGCCGCCGGCTGACAGGTTGAGGCGGCGATCGGCGGCGCGGGCGCCGCGCGTGATCTGCGCCGAGACGTTCTCGGGCGCGGCCCCGACCTCGGCGGCGAGGCGATAGACGTCGTCGCCGTCGGTGTAGGTGATGTGGCCCGGCCGCGGACCGACTGGAACATCGGGCGGATCGACGTCGCCGCACGCGGCGAGGAGGATGACGGCGCACGACGCGAAGCGAAGATGGATCGACATGCTGATCCGCTAGTGCCCGACCGCGCAGCGGCTGTGACGAGACCGCGCCGCGGCGGTGACCGGCCGCGGCTACTCGCCGGGGACGAGGCCGGCGTCGAGGGCGAGCTCGCGGATGCGCGCCTTCACCCGCTCGAATCGCTTGCGCAGCGCCGCCGCCAGCTTGTCGTGATCGTCGTCGCCGTCGCCGGCCATGACCTCGGCGATGTCACGCCACGGCAGCTCGCGATCGACCCGCAGCACCAGCAGCACCTGATCGTCGGGATCGAGCTGCGCCCGCAGCTCGGCGAAGCGATCGCGGACCGGCGCGAGGTGCGGCAGCGAGGTCGCGCGGATCTCGGCGGCGAGCCGATCGACCGCCGACGCCTGCGACAGCGGCAGCTGATCGCGCCGCTCGCCCCGCACCGCCCGCAGCACCGCGCGCCGCGCCAGCACGTAGAGCCAGCTGCGCAAGGACGATCGCCCCGCGAAGCCGGGCAGGCTGCGCCAGATCGCGGTCGACAGGATGCTCCAGGCGTCGTCGGCGTGCTGCGGCCCGCGGCTGATCGCGTGGAGGAAGCCGAGCAGCTCGCCACCGTAGAGCCGCAAGGTCAGCGCGGTCGCGTCGTCGAGATCGCCGGCCGCGACCCGCTCGAGGATCGCGCGCTCCTCCGGGTTCGCTTGCGCGGGCTCGGCCACACGACAGTCTACTCGCCGCGGCGTCACAACCGATCACGGGTCGGGCACTTCCGGGCCATGACGATCACGCGCTGGCCCTTCGTGGCCCTCTCCGTCCTCGGCCTCGGTTGTACCGAGCCACCCCCCCTGACCTCGGCGCCCGCCGAGCTGTTGATCCTCGAAGACACCGAGCTGTGGACCGCTCGTGGCAACGTGATCCCCCTGTGCTGGCTGAACCCCGGCCACGACGCCGAGAAGGCGCTGATCAAGGCGGCCGTCGCGCGGACCTGGGCCGCGGTCACGCCGATCACGGTGATCTGGCGCGAGGGCTGTCCGTTCACGGGCACCGAGGCGTGGGTCCGGGTGTCGGTGAGCGAAGCCTCGGGGCCCGGCTCGTACGGCTCGGTCGAGGCGGGCACCGCCGCTGCCGCCGTGCCGACCGATCCGGTCTGGTGCGCGAACGCCTACGGCGTCTTCGTGCCGTGTCCCGGGCTGGTCCTGGGGATCGGCTCCGACCGCGCGCTCGCCGAGCACGTCGCCATCCACGAGTTCGGTCACATCCTCGGCTTCGAGCACGAGCAGAATCGCGAGGCCCCCGAGGCCCGCGACTGCATCTACGGCGCCGAGAGCGTGCCCGGCATCGAGGTCGGCCCATACGATCCCGACTCGGTCATGAACTACTGCGGCGGCAGTCGCAGCCGCCTGTCGGAGGGCGACATCGCCAACGTCCGCGAGATCTACGGCTACCGCCCCGACCGCACCGATCGCCTCGCCGATCTCGATGGTGATGGCAGGTCCGACGTCGTCGCCACCAACCTCGACGGCAACTACGCGATGTCGTCGACCGGCTTCGGTTTCGCCGACTGGCGCAACCTGTCGATGGCGTTCTACGGCGATCGCGAGACCGCGTACGGCGATCTCGACGGCGATGGTGCCGACGACGCGATCGCCGTCAACTTCGGCGCGATCTACGCGATGCGATCCTACGGCTACACCCTCGCCGACTTCGCGCTGTGGACGACGTTCCCGTACTACGGCAACCGCCGGACCCTGGTCGGCGACGTCGATGGCGATCAGCGCGCGGACGTGGTCGCGGTGAACCTGGAGAACGTCTGGGTCATGCGCTCGAACGGCACCCAGCTGACCAGCATCGCGTACTGGGGCGGCCCCGGCCTCCACGGCACGGTGCAGACCGACCTCGCCGACGTCGACGGCGATCAGCGCGCCGATCTGATCGCCAACCGCGGCGCGCTCGGCGTGTTCGTCGCGCGCTCGACCGGCGCTGGCTTCCTCCCGCCCGAGCGCTGGACCGCGGCCGGCTTCTACAACCCGGAAGGGGATCGCAAGCTGTTCGTCGCCGATCGCGAGCTCGGCTTCGGCGACGTCGACGGTGACGGCGACGCCGATGCCCTCGCGGTGCGCTACGACGGCATCTATGTCCGGCGGTCGAACGGCAGCCAGTTCCTCGGCGAGGAGCGGTGGACCTCGGCCCCGGTCGTCGGCGACCGCGCCACGCTGTTCGGCGACGTCACTGGCGACGGGCTGGTCGACGTGGTCGCGGTCAACCACGACGCCGACCACGTCCTGG
>JAYTAJ010001128.1:0-13817 GCA_043737575.1 Myxococcales bacterium
CGGCCGCCTCGCGCTGAAGATCATCGGCTGGATGGCCGTGGTCGGCCTGGTGCTGTCGGCGATCATGGCCGCGGTCATCGCGCTGGTGTTCTGGCAGTACTCGAAGAACCTGCCGACCATCACCAGCCTCGGCGACTACCACCCGAAGCAAGTGACGGTGGTGCTCGACCAGCGCGGCGATCGCATCGGCGAGATCTACGACGAGCGCCGCACCGTGGTCGGCTTCGACGAGGTGCCGCCGATCCTGATCGAAGCGTTCGTCGCGTCGGAGGACGCCAGCTTCTGGACCCACGCTGGCATCGACTACCGCGGCATGGTCCGCGCCTTCTTCACCAACGTGAAGTCGGGCGGCAAGACCAAGCACGGCGCGTCGACGATCACCCAGCAGGTCGTGAAGAACTTCGTGCTGACGCCCGAGCGCACCTTCAAGCGCAAGATCCAGGAGGTCATCCTGGCGCGCCGCCTCGAGAAGGCGCTGTCGAAGAAGGACATCCTCACGCTGTACATGAACCAGATCTTCTTCGGCCACGGCCGCTACGGCGTGCAGGAGGCGGCGCGGTTCTACTTCGGCAAGGACGTCGCCGACGTCAACGTCGGCGAGGCGGCGCTGCTGGCCGGGCTGCCGCAGGCGCCCAACGACATCTCGCCGATCACCAACCCGAAGCGGGCGAAGGCCCGGCAGATCTACGTGCTGAACGAGCTGGCCCGCCACGGCAAGATCACCCGGGCCGAGGCCCAGAAGTGGATCGACGCGCCGATCGAGGTCGTGAAGAACCCGTTCCCGCACATGGGCGACGCGCCCGAGTGGGTCGAGGTCGCGCGCGAGCAGCTGGTCGCGGAGTACGGCAAGGACGGGCTCGACGAGCTCGGCGGCGCGGTGCGGACGACGTTGCGCCCCGAGATCCAGGGCGCGGCCCGGCTCGGGTTGCAGGCGACCCTGCGCGCCGCCGACGCCCGCCACAAGATCGGCCGGCCGATCCGATCGATCAAGCCCGACAAGATCGCGGCCGAGCTGGCCAAGCTCGGCAAGCGCCTGCCCGCCAAGGGTCCGGCCCGCGGCGAGCGCTACGAGGCGATCGTGACGACGGTCCACGATGGCGATCGCGAGCTCGAGGTCGATCTCGGCGGCTACCGCGCGGCGATCGTGCTGGGCGGCCCCGACGACGAGCGCTTCAATCCCGCCGACAAGACCGGCGCGCGCAAGAAGCCGAGCGAGCGGTTCGCGATCGGCGACGTGGTGCGCGTCACCGCGTTCGCCGAGTCGATCGGCATCGTCGCGCCGAAGGCCAAGCACGCCGAGCGCGTGGTCGCGCTGGCGCCCGGGCCCGAGGGCGCGATCGTCGTGATCGATCCGCATACCCGCGAGGTCTGGGCGATGGTCGGCGGCTATCGCCGCGTCGCCGGCGGGCTCAACCGCGCGCTCACCGCGAAGCGCCAGCCCGGCTCGAGCTTCAAGCCGATCGTCTACGCCGCGGCGCTGGCGTCGAAGCGCTTCACGCCGGCGACGATCGTGAACGACTCGCCCGAGGTCTACGACCTGTGGAAGCCGGAGAACTACAAGAAGGGCTCGTTCGAGGGCCCGGTGCGGCTCCGCCACGCGCTCGCGAAGTCGATCAACACCGTCGCGATCAAGGTGCTGCACGACGTCGGCGCCGACGCCGCGGTCGCGCTGGCCAAGCAGCTCGGCATCACCGGCAAGCTGCCGTCGACGATGTCGCTCGCGCTCGGCTCGGGCGAGGTGACGCCGATGGAGATGACGAACGCGTTCGCGACGTTCGCGGCCGGCGGTCAGTACGCGCCGCCGCGCTACATCACCCGCATCGCCGGCAAGGATGTGGCGCCGGTCGCCACCGTCGAGGTGCTGCCGGCCGACGTCGCCTACGTCATCACCGACATGATGCGGTCGGTGGTCGAGCAGGGCACCGCGACCAAGGCCAAGAGCCTGGGCCTGACGATCGCCGGCAAGACCGGGACGTCGAACGACGCCCGCGACACCTGGTTCGTCGGCATGACCGCCGACGTCGTGATCGGCGTATGGGTCGGCAACGACGACAACACCCCGATGGGCAGCGGCGAGGCCGGCGGCGTGACCGCGCTGCCCGCGTTCATCGACACCATGAAGACGATCGCGCCGAAGAACCGGCCGTTCCCGCGGCCGTCGACGGTCGACGTCGCCGACATCGATCTGGTGACGGGGCTTGTCGCGGCGCCGGGCGCGCCCGCCAAGTCGCACATCAACGAGGTGTTCGTCGACGGCACCGCGCCGACCGAGGTGGCGCCGCTGCCCGGCGAGATCGACGCCCAGACCTTCGTCACCGACGAGTACGGCGACGAGGTCCCCGGGGCCACACCGCCGTGACGTCGGTGGGGTGGTGCGCGATCGCGGGGGCGATCGCGGTGGTGGCGGCGCGCGCGCAGGCGTCGCCGCCGCGGCCGTTTCCCGAGACGCCGGCGCCGCCCGGCGGTGGCGCGATCGGCGCGCTGTGGCGGACCATGGCGGCCGAGCTGGATCTGGCGAGCGCGGCGCGCGAGCCACCGCTGCGACCGCCGACCGCGCGGCCGGTGAAGTGGAAGGCGCGGCGGATCGCGTCGATCGATCTCGGCGCGCCGCTGCTCGCGCTCGCGGCCGGCGATCTCGACGGCGATCGCAAGGCCGAGCTGATCGCGCTCACCGAGCGCGCGGTGATCGTGCTCGGCGCCCAGGGCAAGGGCCTGGCCGAGCGGGCGCGGATCGAGCTGCCCGCGGATCCGGCGGCGATCCGTCCGCGCGACGCGGTCGGCGCGCTGGCGGTGGTCGAGACCGCGACCGGCGCCGAGGTCCTGGCGCGATCGTCGACGGTGGGACGCGGCGCGCGCTACCGCTGGGCCGACGGCGCGCTGGCCGAGGTCGCGGCGATCGCCGGCTATCCGTTCTGCGCCGATCGCGAGCTCGAGCTCGCGGCCGGGCGCAACTACGCCAGCGCCGACGGCGCCGATCTGTGGATCGTGCGATGCCGGCTCGGCGGCGTCGACGCGGCGGGGCTGCCGACCCGGGTCGAGGCGGCGGTGACGGTGGCGGGGCAGCTCGCGCTGGTGGTCGAGACCCGATGCGATCGCGCGCCGGCCGGGTGCGTGCCGCTGCGGACCGCGGTGCTCGACGGCGTCGGCGCGGTGATCGAGGTCGACGACGTCGACAGCGACGGCGCGATCGAGGTGTTCATCGCCGGCGCCGGGCCACCCGGCGATCGCGACGCGGTCGCGGTCTATCCGCTCGGCCCGGCCGGGCTCGGCAAGAAGCCAGCGTTTCGCCGCGGCTTCTCCGGCGGCGTCATCGGCCTGGCTTCGGGCGACGTCGACGGCGACGGCGATCGGGAGGCCTTCGCCGCGGTACGCCTCGCCGGCGGCCGCAAGGTGGATCTGTGGCTGCTGAATTGATGGGGAGGGGCTGTCGCCAGCCCTCCCCCCGACGGGGTCATGCCCCCGTCGGGGCCCCCCTCCAAGACGCGCGACCTCGTGCGCGTGCGCGGTGGTTCGCGGCCTTCGTGCTGTTGATCGCGATCGCGGGGCGCGCCGAGGCCGAGTCGCGGCCGGGCTACGGCGGTGCGGTGGTCGGCACCGTGCTCGGCGAGCCGGCCACGTTCGATCCGATCGCGGCGCGGTCGCCGGCCGACACCGCGGTGGTCGGCTTGTTGTTCGACACGCTGTACCGCATCGGCCCCGACGGCCGGATCGGGCTCGGCGTGGCGGCGGCGTTCCCCGAGGTCAGCGGCGGCAAGAGCCGCATCGCGATCCGGCCCGGCGTCCACTTCCACAACGGCGCGACCTTGTCGGCGGCCGACGTCGCGGCGTCACTCGTGCGGGTCAAGGCCAGCGACGGCGCCGGCTGGCTGCTCGCCGCGGTCGACGACATCACGATCGACGGCGACACCGTCGTGCTCGGCACCGCGCGCAAGGATCTGGCGCAGCTGCTCACCGCGCCCGCGACGTCGATCACGCCGCGCGGCGCCGCGCCGCGTCCGACCGGGCCGATCGGATCGGGGCCGTTCCGCTTCGCCGCGCTCAAGCGCGATCGCCTCGAGCTCGAGCGCTACGCCGAGCACTTCGCGGGGCCGCCGTACCTCGATCGCGTGACCTTGCGGTGGTTCGTCACCGCCGACGGCGAGGCCCGCCTCTACGAGACCGGCGGCGCCGACTGGTCGCTGCGCGGCGCCACCGCGTTCGCGGGCGGCGCGCCCAAGCATCCGACCGAGCAGCTCGACGGCCCCGCGACCGTGCTGGTCTACCTCGGCTTCGGGACCAGCCACCTGCCGATCACCGCCAACCGCGACTTCCGCATGGCGATCGACGCGGCCCTGGCGCGCGGCGGGCTCGACGTGGTCGGCGTCGGCGAGCGCGTGGTGCCGACCTACGACGTGGTGCCGGTCGATCTCGGCGGACCCGAGCTGCCCGACGGCGCCGACCGCGCTCGGCTCGCCGCGGCCCAGGCCGCCCTCGCCCGCGCCGCGGTGGCGACGCCCGAGCTGGCGCCGACCCAGATCCACAAGGTGTCGCTCGAGCTCCTGGTCGACTCGTCGCGCCCCGACGATCGCGAGATCGCCGAGCGGGTGGTGGTCGCGCTCGACACCCTCGGCGTCGCCGCGACGATCGCGCCCGTCACCGCGCCCGAGCTGGCGCAGCGGGTCGCCCACGGTCCGTGCGATCTGTACATCGGCCACCTCGCGGTCGCGGTCGCGAGCCCGGCGATGATGTTCGCGGCGGCCTACGCGGTCGGCGGCGATCGCGACACCGCGCGGCGGCTCGGCGGCACCGCCGGCTTCGACGCCTCGCGGACCCGCACCGGGTTCCACAAGCGGCTGCCGATCGTGCCGCTGCTCGCGCGCGGCGTGCGGGTCCACGCCCGTCGCGATCTGCGCGGGCTGTGGTTCGACGGCGCGGCCCGCCTCGGCATCGCCGATCTGTTCGTGTGGGGCCGTCGGTGAAGCTGCGGGCGCGGTTCATCGTCTGGTTCGCCCTCGCCGCGCTGGTGCCGATCGCGGTGGCGGCGCTGGTGACCCGCGAGGTGCTGACCCGCAGCTACCGCGACGAGTTCGAGGCCAACCGCCTCGCCGCCGAGCGCGCGGTCAAGGCCGAGCGCGATCGCCTCGAGACCGAGCTCACCGTCGCCGCCGCCGGCCTGGCGCGGCGCGACAGCCCGATCGTCGGCAACCTGCTGCTGGCCCTGACCAACCGCGGTGGCCTCAGCCCCGAGGCGCGGCGCAGCCTGCGCGACTGGACCCGGCCGCAGATGGACATGCTGCGCCTCGACGTCTTCACGATCGTCGGCGCCGACGACGAGATCATCGAGGCGCCGCACTTCCGCGGCGGCATCGGCACCGCGATGCCCGAGGCCAAGCGCCTGGTCGCCGCCAGCCGCGTGATCTACCGCCTCGACAAGGTGATGACCGCGCGGTCGTCGGTCGAGACCGTGCTGGTCGCCGAGACCGCGCGCCGCGCCAGCGACGGTGGTCAGTCGGTGATCGTCGTGATCGGCCGCGAGATCGATCGCGAGTTGATCGCGAGCGTGCGCCAGCCGGGCAAGGTCGACACCCGCGTCGTCGACGCCAGCGGCCGCGTGCTGGTCGCGCCCGCCGAGCCGAAGAGCTGGGATCAGGACGCGCGCCCGGCCCGCATCGCCCTGGCCGGCGAGCACGACGAGATCGCGGCGTGGCTCGAGGTGATCGTGTGGGATCGCCGGCTGCCGTCGACGCTCACCAACGTCACGATCATCGCTGGCGTGCTCGCGGTGCTGGCGCTCGCGCTCACCGTGCTGCTCGGCGCGATCGTCGCGCGCCGCATCACCGGCGGCCTCGATCGGTTGGTGACCGGTGCCCAGGCGGCGGCGCGCGGCGATCTCGATCACCGGGTCCCGGTCACGTCGAAGGACGAGGTCGGCGAGGTCGCGGGCGCGTTCAACCTGATGATGGAAGATCTGCGCACCGCCGAGGAGCGCCTGGTGATCGCCGAGCGCATCGCGGCGTGGCAGGAGATCGCGCGCCGCCTCGCCCACGAGATCAAGAACCCGCTGACGCCGATCCAGATGGCGATGGACAACCTGCGCAAGACCTGGCGCAAGCAGCACCCGTCGTTCGGCGAGATCCTCGAGGAGTCGACCGCGACCGTGCTCGAGGAGTCCGATCGGCTGCGCCGCATCGTCAGCGAGTTCTCCGACTTCGCGCGCATGCCCAAGCCGGATCTGGCGCCGCTCGATCTGTCCGACGTGGTCGGCGGCGCGCTCGCGCTGTATCAGGGCGAGACCCCGGTCGAGCATCGCCTCGCCGCCGAGCTGCCGTCGGTGTCGGCCGATCGCGGGCAGATGACGCAGGTCGTGCTCAACCTGGTCGAGAACGCCCGCGACGCGATCGCCGGGCGCAGCGACGGCAAGATCGTCGTGACCACCCGGCGCGGCGACGCCGGCGATCGCGTCGAGCTGGTGGTCGAGGACAACGGCCCCGGCGTCCCGGCCGACGTCCGCGACAAGGTCTTCGCGCCGTACTTCACGACCAAGCACTCCAAGGGCGGCACCGGCCTCGGCCTCGCGATCGTCCATCGCATCGTGTCGGATCACGCCGGCCGGATCGTCGTCGGTGAGACCGCGGGCGGCGGCGCTCGCTTCGCGATCGAGCTGCCGCTCGAGGTCGGGCAGCCGCTCCTGGCGTCGGTGGTGCGGCGCGCTCCCGCGCCGTGATCAGACGTCCTTGACCGGCGTCGCCTTGAGCGCGGCCTTGCCGTCCTTGACGTAGACCGAGAACCGCACGCCGACGGTGCCGGGCTTGCCCATCAGCTCGTCCTTGTTGCGGCGGAGCTTCTCGACGAACTTGCCGTAGGTGAGGCCCGCGGTCGGCTCGCCGCAGCGGGTCTTCAGCTCGACGAACTCGTCGAACACCGAGCGGAAGTAGGCGTCCTCCTCGGCGGCGGCCGGAGCGGGGATGCGCAGGCCGGTCTGGCTGGCGAGGATGTCGTCGTCGAGCGCGCGCGGCGGCGGCGGCGGCGGCGCGGTGACGATCGCGGGCGACGACACCGGGATGGGCGCGGGCGTGCGTGGACGCGACGGCGGCGCCGACGGCGGCGAGACGGCGGCGCGTGGCTGCGGCGTTGGCCGCGGCTTCGGCGGCCCCGCGAGATCGAGGTCGGGCGGCGGTAGCGGATCGCGGAAGCGGAACTCCGCGGGCGGCGGCGCCGGGCGCGGCGGCGGCGGCGCGACGTCGAGCTGCGAGAACCCGCTCGCGGCGAAGCCACCGCTGCCATCGGGCGGCCCGAGCAGCTGATCGAGATCGCGGCGCGCGGCGCGGGCCTCACGGCCGAGCTTGTCGATGTGGATGTTGACCGAGCGCGCGACCGAGCCGAGCCGACCGCCGTGACGCTCCTCGGGCAAGCGCTCGCCGCCGCCCTTGGCGAGCGTGACCGCGTCGGCGGCGAGGCGGCGGACCGGACGATCGTGCTCGATCGCCATCAGCACCAGGCCGACGCCGAGCGCGAGCACGAAGCCGATGCCGACCGGGATCCACGGGAAGTTGCCGAACGACAGATCGTCCTTGCGCACCTGATCGATGGTCTTGCCGATGCCGAGGCGCGGCGCCTCGTCGAGGTAGACCGCGAAGAACGCGTCGTCGAACCGCGCCTCGCCGGGCAGGCGCGCGACCAGCGCCGCCAGCCGCTGCTTGCCCGACTCGGTGACGAACGGCTGGCCCGACTTGCAGTCGGTGTCGATCTCGGCCGGGCTGGCCGCGAGCTTCGCGTACTCGGTGATGACCTCGCCGCCGAGCACCGCGGCCGACGACGAGATCGCGAGCTGGCCCTTGGTGTAGAAGCCGATCGTCGCGCCGAGCGGCCGCATCAGATCTTCGGCGAACGACTTCGACACCGCGTTGCCGATCACCACCGCGCCGACGTAGGCGATCGGCGGATCGCGCTTGATCACCGGCGACGCGGCGACGCGGTACAGCCGGCCGCCGACCTGCCACAGATCGTCGCGCAGGTAGCCGGCCAGGGCCTCGTCGACGAGGAACCGGCCCGCCATGGTGTCGCCGTAGTCGTTCTCGTCGATGCCGCCGGTGCCGGCGCGGGTGAGCACGCGGCCGCGGCGATCGATCAGGATCGCGAAGTCGGGGCGCGCGCCCTCGACGCCGGCGATCGTCGCGCTCGCGAGCTCGTGGGCGGCCTTGGCCGCGGTCGGATCGATCGTGTCGGCGCCCGACGCCTTGTCGAGCGCGGCGACCACCGCCGACTGCCGGGCGAACGCGCCCGCGACGTCGACCTGGACCCGGGCCGCGCTCTTCAGCTGGATGTTGACGACGTCGCACGCGACGACGAGGCGCTGGCGCTCGTCCTCGACCCGGGCCCGCTGGGCCGGACGCGGCAACAACAGCGCGACGGTGATCGCGAGGGCCGCGGCGGCGGCGAGCAGGAACAGCCAGATCTTCGACCAGAACATATCAGGGCTTCACCGGCAGGCCGGGCGGCAGCTTGACGACGACGTCGGCGCGCTTGCCCGCGACCGTGATCTTGTCGTCGACGCGATCGATCCAGCCGGCGGGAGTCGGCGCCGCGCCCGGCCGCCGCGGACTACTCATCGCGACGTTGGGCGGCGCGTAGTAGACGCGCACCGTCCAGTCGCCGTTCGGGACGTCGTCGACGGTGAAGCGGCCGGCGGCGTCGGGGATCGCGAACAGGGCGCGATCGACGATCAGGCCGCGGCCGCGCAGGTGCGGCGTGGTCTCGTCGACCAGATCGATCAGCCCGGCCTGCTTCGGCTCGAGGGCGACGCGGTCGGTCGGGTTGAGCGGTTTCTTGGCGAGCAGGGTCGGCTGGCCGTGGGCGATCAGCACCGGTGCGCCGCGGCCGGAGTTGCGCAGCTCGATCGGGCTGCCGAGCCGCGCCACCATCAGCGGCCGCGCGAACGAGTCGCCGAGCAGCTCCCAGGTCACCGTCGTCGTCTTCGGCGGCGGCAGCTCGAGGCCCGCGGCGGGCTCGAGCACGACCACCATCGACGGCCGTGGATCGACGGTGCGGAGCGGCGCGTGGGGATTCTCGAGGCGCGGCAGGAACGCCCGGCCCAGCGACGGGAACGCGGCGTCGCCGGGCGGCAGCTCGATCGATCCCGCGACCGAGCCCGCCACCGCGATCGAAGGTGCGGCCGCCAGGGCCGCGAAGGTCAGGCCGGCGGTCGCCAGGGCCAGGCGCGCTTGCATCGGTGGATCGTAGCCACCGCATCGGCGCGACTTCAAGGCCGCGCGGGTGCGATCCTCGCCAGCTCGTCGAGCGCGAGCAGCGCGAACGCCGCGACCACCAGCGCATGATCGATCGCGCCGCTGCGCACCATCGCCAGCGTGTCGGCGAGCGGCGCCGTGAACGTCGTGACGACCTCGCCGGCGTCGAGCGCGGGCGGGCCGACCACCACCGCGTCCTCGGCCAGGAACATGTGCAGGCGGTTGTCGAGGATCGCCGGGTTGGGCGCGGCGACGCCCAGCCGGTGCCAGCGCGGCGCCGCGTAGCCGGTCTCCTCGCGCAGCTCGCGCTGGGCCGCGACCAGGACGTCCTCGTCGGGATCGACCATGCCGCCCGGGATCTCGACATGGACCGCACCGGTGCCGTGGCGGTACTGGCGGATCAGCACGACGTCGCCGCCCGGCGTGCGCGCGATGACGTTGACCCAATCGGTGGCGTGCAGCGACACGAAGCCGCGCTCGGCGCCGGTCCGCGGGTGGGTGGCGCGGATGTGCTGCGTCGAGAAGATCCGGTAGTCGTGGGCATGGCTGCGCGTCAGCTCGCGCCAGCACAGCGCGTCGTCGGGATCGTCGTCGGCCATGGCGTGCAGGCTACGCCAAGCCCGGCAGCGCGTCGACGAACCCGGTCACGCACGGCGGCCCGTCGGCCCACGCCAGCGCCGCGACCCGACCCGGGCCCAGCGCGACCGGCGCGTGGGCCGGACGATCGTACAGCTCGTCGCGGTTGGCCGCGATCGCGACCGGCACATCGGCGAGGTGATCGTAGAGGATCGCGATCGTGCACATGCGGGTTCGATGCGTTGCTACAGCGACTCGACGCGGACCTCGAGCGTGTAGCTCGCCGCCGCCTCGGCGACCGCCTGCTTGCACGCCGCCGCCCACGCCGCGCACGCCGCCTCGTCGACGCCCGGACCCAGATCGACCCAGATCTTGATCACCGTCGCGTCGTCGCCCGACGGCCGGACCCGGACCTCGTGCGCGCGCTGGCCCGACTCGTCGGCGAACCCGGTCACGAGACCCTCGAGCTCGACGACCGCCTGGTTGATGTCCATGGCGGCGAGTCTATCAGCGCGTGTGGTCCCTGCACGCCCTGCTAGCCTGCGGTCCGTGGATCCACGCTTGATCGATCAGCGGCGCTACCTCGCCGCGCTGCACGCGGCGGCCTCCGCCCAGCCCGACGTCCACCGCTGTCAACTCGCCGCGCTCGAGCGCGAGCAGGCCCTCGCCGCGGCGTCCGACGATCCCGACACGTGTCGGATCGCGTCGGGCGATCTGTTCGAGCTGACCCGCGCCGGCTGGCTCGATCGCCTGGTCGCCCACGCCCGGGTCGCCGCCGCCCTCGACGATCCCTGGACCGCGCAGGCCGCCGCCGTCGAGATCGCCGCGACCCTCGCGGCGCGCGGTCACCCCGACTGGATCGCGATGCTGGCGGAGGGCTCGACCCGCGCGGCGGTCTGGCACGCGCGCGCGGCGCAGGTGCGGACCGCCGCGGCGACGGTGGTCGCGACCGCGGTGCGCGCGAGCTGGGATCGGCGCGAGGCGAGCCAGGTCGAGGCCGCGACGGCGGCGGCGGCGGCGTGGCGCGACTGGAGCGAGCTCGAGCCGCTGCTGCACGGCGGCGACGTCGCGGCGCTGACCCGCGCCTTCGCGCAGCCGCGCTACCGCCAGCGCACGCCGTGGCTGGGCGACGGGGTGCGCGCGCTGATCGCCCGCATCGAGCGAGCCCAGCTGCCGCCGCCCGCGCCGATCGACGACACGCTGGCGTCGGCCGCGGCGATCGTCGCGGCGATCGAGGACGACGTCGCGCGGTGGCGGGGCGGGCTCGCGACCGCGACGCCGAGCCCGACGGTCGGCGGCGATCCCCAGGTCGCCGACGTGATCGCGCCGTACGACGGGCTGACCCGCTTGCCGGGCGACGCGCCGACGATCGTCGCGCTGGTCGCCACCGCGAAGCGCCTGGTCGCCCACGCCCGCGGCGCGACCACGCCCCAAGGCGTCCTCGCGGCGTGGACCGAGGCCGATCTGCTCGCCGACTTCGCCGCCGCGCCGGTCCGCGCCAACGCCGAGGCGACCCTGGCCCGCACCGAGCGCTGGCCCGATCCGATCCTCGCGGCCGGGGCCCGCGCGCTGCTCGCCGATCTGTCCGGGATCCGGACCGGCTGCGACGTCGATCTGGTGTCCGTGCACCACGGCGGCTGCGCGGCGATCGAGGCCGACTGGAACTACGCGCTCGGCGCCGCGCTGCTCGCGCCGATCGACGCCACCGCGATCGCCGGCTGGGATCGGTCGCGGCAGGCCGCGTCGTCGATCGCCGCGAGCTGGCGGGTCGCCCACGAGCTCGCGGGCGCCGGCGCCTCGCTGCTCGCGATCCCGCGGGTCGACACCGTGGTGCGCGCGATCGCCGGCCACGCCACCCGCGGCGACGACTTCGGCGCGTGGCTCGGCGAGATCGGCCACACCACCTTCGGCGAGGCCCGCGCCTGGTTCGGCGTGCGCGGCCTGACCGTCGGCACCGCCGCCGAGGTCGCCGCGGCGCTCACCGCCGCCTGGGGCACGCCGCCCGCGGTGGTCGCGCGCTCGGTGCGGCTGTGGGGTTGGGACCTCGCGCTCGACGAGCTGGACCGGCCGCCGCCGCGCCCCGCGGTCCCGGGAAGGTCCGGGCGGTCGTCCTCGTAAGATGTGTTAGCGTAGGCCCACGCATGCCGGACGATCCCAAGGAAACCCTCGAGCTGGCGCAGGTCGCCAGCGAGTCTGCCGAGACCGCGGAGACCCGCCACCTGTATCTGCGCGACGGTCGCACGCTGACCGTGGCCGGGCAGGGCACCGAGGAGCTGGTCGAGATCCGCGCGTCGTCGGGCATGCTCGAGCTGCGCATCAAGATGACCGAGCACGGCCCGGTGTTGCAGATGGAGAGCGTGCGCCTGCAGCTCAAGGCCACCGAGTCGGTCGACATCGAGACCAAGCAGTTCAACGTCCGCGCCGAGGAGTCGGTGACCGTCGCGTCCAAGGGCGAGCTCAGGCTCTCGGGCGAGGCCGACGTTCGCGTCGACGCCAACGGCGAGGTCCACGTCAACGGCCGTATGATCTACCTGAACTGATTCCGAGAGGACCACCATGCCGCCCGCCGCACGCAAGACCGACAACGTCCTCCACGACAGCCCGCACTGCCACGCGCCGATCCATCCACCGGCGCCGGTGCCGACGCCGGTGCCGCATCCGCCGATCCCGCATCCGATCATGTCGGCGACCCAGCCGACGATCAAGATCGTCAACCTCGAGGCGGCGACCGTCACCAGCCAAACCAAGGTCTGCACGCTACCGACCTGCGTGCCCAACGGCCCCGGCATGGTCGCCAAGGGCAGCAGCACCGTGATCATGGGCGGCCTCCCCGCCGCGCGCCTCCAGGACATGGTCGCGTGGAGCGGTTGCGTCGCGCCCATCCCGAGCCCGACCGGCAAGATCATGATGCCGGGTGCGCCGACCGTCATCATCGGCGGCTGATGTTCGCTGCTCACCTCGAGCGCCTCGGGCTGGTGTGCCCGACGTGTCGCTCGTACGGACGCGAGGCGCCGGCGCTGGGGTTGGGGACGGTCGCGCGGGCGATCGGGGACGACATCGTCGAGGGCGCGCTGGTGTGCCCGGCGTGCATGCGCGAGCACCCGATCATCGACGGCGTCGTGGTCGCGGTCGCCGACGCCGGCAGCTGGGCCCAGCACCAGCTCGATCCGGTGATGCGTCGCCACGAGCTGTCGCCGTTCATGGAGAGCCTGCTCGCCGACGCGATCGGGCGCGGCGGCAGCTTTGATCGCGAGCGCCACGATCTATCGACCTACGCGACCGCGCACTGGGGCGATCGCGCCAAGCACGATCCGATCGAGCCGGTCGGCACGATGGCGACCCTCACCGCGACCGCGCTCGGGCTGTTGCCGTCGCCGCCGACCGGACGCTGGCTCGATCTCGGCTGCGCGGTCGGGCGCGGCTCGTTCGATCTCGCCGCCGCCGGCCCCGACCTCGTCGTCGGCGTCGATCTCAACATGGCGATGCTGCGCCGCGCCGAGCAGCTGCGGCGGACCGGACGCATCGAGTGGCCGCGCCGTCGGGTCGGCCTGGTGTTCGATCGCGCCGAGGCCGAGCACGAGGCGGCGCGCACCGAGCAGGTCGTGTTCGTGTGCGCCGACATCGCGGTGCTGCCGTTCGCGCCCGGCTGGTTCGACGGCGCGCTGTCACTCAACCTGCTCGACTGCGTCGCGTCGCCGATCGGCCACCTGGTCGAGCTGGGCCGGGCGCTGCGGCCGGGCGCGCCCGCGCTGCTGTCGACGCCGTACGACTGGTCGGCCGGCGCCACCGCGCTCGAGGGCTGGATCGGCGGCCACTCGCAGCGCGGCGACACCGGCGGCGCCAGCGAGCCCGAGATGCGCCGCCTGCTGTCACCCGACGCCCGGGCCGGCGTCGACACCGAGCTGACGATCGTCGAGGAGCGCGACGGCGTGCCGTGGCGGCTCCACCTCAACGCCCGCTCGACGATGCACTACCGGCTGCACCTGTTGCGGCTGGCCAAGCGCGATCACCAGTAGC
>JAYTAJ010001129.1:0-2643 GCA_043737575.1 Myxococcales bacterium
CTCGCGCGATCGCAGCGCGTAGGGATTGCGGCGCGCGTAGGTGTGGCCCGGACCCGCGGCAGGATCGTCGCCCACCGTCGCCAGCCAGCAGTCGGCGAAGAACACGCTGGCGCCGCCGAGCGCGGTGAGGCCGCGCAGGAACCGCATCTCGTCGGAGTCCGGATCGGCGTTGAAATCGCCGAGAACGATCGGCGGCGGAAGGTCGATCGGCGCGAGCTGCGCGACCTGATCGGCGAGAGCCCGCACCTGGGCGCAGCGGACGTGGCCGAGGTAGACCTGATAGGTCAGGTGGGTGACGAAGACCGGGAACGGGCCGCCCGGCGCGTCGATCCGCGCGAACGCGACGGTGCGGGTGTCGATGCCGGGCGGGGTCGGCAGCGGCAGCGCCGCGGTGTCGAGCAGCGGGTGCGGGCTGACGATCGCGTTGCCGAAGGTGAGGCCGCCGCCGAGGTGCCAGGCCGGGACGTAGTGGACATGCCAGCCGAGGCCGGCCGCGATCTCGTCGGCCTGGCTCGGCAGGCCGGGGAAGCCGAGCACCTCCTGCAGGCCGATCACGTCGGGCGCCAGCGCCGCGAGCTGATCGCGGATCAGCGGCAGCCGATCGATCCACGAGCCCTGGCGGTTCCAGATGTTCAGCGTGACGGCGCGCAGGCGATCCACTCGAACGAGTGTGGCATGTTCGGCGCGATGCCGTCCGACCACTCGCCTCGCGTCCTCGTGATCGGTGCCGGTGGTATCGGCGGCATCGTCGCCTCCGCGCTGACCGACGTCGACGTCGACGTGACCGTGGTGTCGACCAACGCCGAGATCCGCGCCGCGCTCGCCACCAGCGGCGTCCGCGTCGTCGACGACGGCGAGGAGCGCGCGGTCCAGACCCGCGTGGTCGCGGCGCCGCCGCCCGGCGAGACGTTCGACGTCGTGATCCTCGCGACCCAGCCGCCGCAGATCGAGGACGCCGCGCGCACCGCCCTGCCCGCCCTCGCCGCCGATGGCGTCGTCGTGGTGCTACCCAACGGGCTGTGCGAGCCGCGCATCGCCCGCATCGTCGGCGCCGATCGGGTGATCGGCGCGATCGTCGCGTGGGGCGCGTCGATGCTGGCGCCCGGACGCTACGAGCGCACCGCCTCGGGCGGCTTCACGATCGGCCGGCTCGGCGCGCCGGTCGACGACGCCTGCCGCCGCACCGCCCGGCTGCTCGAGGCGATCGGCCCGGTCACCGTCACCGACAACCTGCTGGGCGCGCGCTGGAGCAAGCTGGCGCTCAACTGCGCGATCTCGTCGTTGGCCACCATCGCGGGCGAGCGGCTCGGACCGCTGGTGCGGGTGCGCCGCTACCGCCGCCTCGCGCTCGAGGTGATGACCGAGGCGGTCGAGGTCGCGCGCGCCGAGCAGGTCCGCCTCGAGAAGGTCGCGGGCACGCTCGACCTCGAGTGGATCGCCTTGACCGAGAGCGAGCGCACCGCCGCCGGCTCGGCCGGACTCACCGCGAAGCACGCGCTCTTGCTCGCGGTCGGCCTGCGCTATCGCAAGATGCGCAGCTCGATGCTCGCCGCGATCGAGCGCGGCCGCATCCCCGCGGTCGACTTCCTGAACGGCGAGGTCGTCGATCGCGCCCACCTCCACGGCCTCGCCGCGCCGGTCAACCAACGCGTCGTCGCCCTCATCCACGCCATCGCCCGCGGCGACGAGCGGTCGTCGCGCCCGCTGCTCGATCGGCTGTTCGCCGAGACCCGGTGACGGCGCTCCGCCGCGCCGCCGCGGTGGCCAGCGGCGGATAGACGTCGTCGAGCGCAAGGGTCAGGTTGGCGAGCGTGATCAGCGGCCGCGGCTCCTGGGTCAGCGTCGTGAGCACGGTCAGGCCGAAGCCGAGGGCGCCGTCGTCGGATGCGGGCGGGTCGGCGGCGAACCAGCTGGTGATCGCGCCCGCGAGATCGGCGATCATCGAGGCCACGCTCGGCGGCGGCGCGGCGGTCGCGGTCGCGACCACCAGCGGCGGCTGCATCAGGATCGGCAGCGCGATCGTGAGCGCGGCGGCGCCCTGCAGCGGGTTGACGGTGTAGCGGTACTCGACGACCAGCTGGACGTCGAGGCTGGCCTGCTCGGCGCCCGCGAGCAGCCCGGCGAACAGCGCGGTCAGGTGATCGCCGAGCCCGCGTACGATCGGCGTGTGATCGGGCGAGCCGATCGTCGCGACGTCGATCGGCTGGGTCGAGCTGAGGCTCGGCACGATCGGCCGCACCAGCGCGACGTCGGGGGTGCGGTAGACGAAGCGAGGGCTGGTCTGCACGGCCGGATCGGGCGACAGGTGATCGTTGCGCGTCACGTGCGCGGTCGCGGTCGCGTCCTGCCGCTCGAGGATCGACAGGTCGGCGTAGATCACGGTGCGCGGGCCGATGGCCTGGCCGATCGCGGCGGGCAGGAGCACCTGCGTGGCGTCGCGGTACACGTAGCGCGCGGTGCCGAGCGGCGGCGGCGTCGTCGTCAGGTCGCCGCGGGTGTAGCCGTCGATCGCGATCTGTGGCGGCGGCCCGCGGGTCGCGACCACGGTCACCACCAGCACGCCGTCCTGGCCCTCGACGGTCTCGGCGTCCTCGCGGACGCTGAACGCGAAGGTGTCGTCGGTGCTGCTGAACGCGCGGGCCG
>JAYTAJ010001130.1:0-2640 GCA_043737575.1 Myxococcales bacterium
CGACCGGCCGTGGCCGCGCAGATCGTAGAGCCGCACCCGATGGCTGCGCGCCAGGGTCGGCGCCGCGGTGAAGTACCAGGACGCCAGGCTGCCGATCAGCAGGCCGTGGATCATCACGACCGGTGGCCCGGCGCCCAGCTCCTGGACGTGGAGCGAGACTCCACCCGCGGTCACGAACGACATGACGCGATGAGCTCCACCAGATCGCCGACGGTGAGCGCGATGATCTGATCGAGCTCCTTGGTCGAGATCCAGCCGACGAAGTCGACCGCGCCGCCGTAGTGGTCCTGCAGCTTCTCGGCGAGGGCGACGAACTCGATGCTCTCGAGCTCGAGGTCGCGGTTGAACGACGACGCGGTGGTGATCGGGCCGGTCAAGGTCAGCTCGTCGCCGACCACCTCGACGAGCAGGCGGCTGACGGTGGCGAGGATGGCGTCGCGGTCGGGTGGGTTCATCGGAGGATCGTCCATGCGACCACGTGGTCGCCGTCGCGTCGGGTGTCGATCGCGATCGAGTCGATCGTGATCCGCTCGCCGTCGATCGCGGTGGCGACCAGCCGCCGCGGATCGCCGAGGCCGGTGCGGCGCGCCTTGGCGAGCGCCTCCTTGGCGGCCCACAGCCGGGTCAGCCACTCGTCGCGCGGCCGATCGCCGCACAGCGCCAGCTCGCCGTCGGTGAACGCCACCGCGATCAGGCTGTCGGGCCGCGGCTCGATGCGCTCGACGTCGATGCCGGGCACGCCGACGTCACTGCACAGCGCGACCGCGAGGTCGTCCTTGTGCGCGACCGAGACCTCGACGCCGTCGGTGCCGGGGCCGGACACGATCGGCCAGCCACCGTCGGCGTGATCGGTCTCGATCTCGACCGGATACAGCGCCGCGGCGCCGCGCTGCCAGGCCCGCAGGCGCACCGCGTCCTTCACCGCGAGGCGGCCGAGCAACCAGCCGCGGCGCTGACGCGGCCCGATCGCGTCGTAGGCGGCGCGCTCGCGCTCGCCGAGGTAGCGCCGCATCATCAGCTCGCGCGACGAGGCGGTGCGCCAGTGCTCGCGGCACACCACCCAGCCACCGTCGCGCGGCTCGGCGAGGGCGTGGTGCTCGGGGTGGCGCAGCACGGTCCACACCGGATCGTCGCTGTCGAAGCGGCGATCCTCCCAGCCGTCGGCGCAGGCCCAGACCCGACCGTCGACCTCGAGCTCGTGATCGGCGACGACCGCGCGCTCGCCGATCGATCGGAAGCGGACGCGGCACCCGACCCGGGCGCCCGGCGCGGGGTGATCGCCGTAGAGGCGAAGCCGCTCGATCCGGACCGGCATCGCGAGGCGATCGAGCGACTCGCGCGCCATCACCCACCAGCCCATCAGCTGACCCGCGCAGTCGAGCAGCGCGCCCGGCGCGGCCAGGGTCTCGATCATGCCGTCGACGCCGCCGTCGTCCATCGGGCCGAGCGCGACGACGCCAGCATAGCGCGGGCCGTGGAACATCCAGCGATCGGTGTAGAGCCGCTCGGCGGTGATCGGCGTGGCGCGGGGCGCGGCGAGCGGTGGCAGCGCCGCGGCGGGCGCGCGCGGGTAGGCGGCCGCGAAGCCGATCGTCGCCTGGGCGTAGCCGGGCAGCTCGACCTCGACGCGATCGGCGGCGACCTTGCGCGCGATCAGCTCGACCTCGACCGCGGGCGCGACCGCGAGCCAGCGGAACGCGCGGATGTCCTCGGCGACGATCGCGACCTGGCCGGGGACCAGCGCGCGCGCGGCGTCGAGCATCAGCTCGATCAGCATCGTCATCGGCACCACCGGGTAGCGATCGGCGACGACCGGCCACGCCGGCGGCTGGCGATAGAAGCAGTGATCGAGCAGCGCCGGCTCGGTGTCGACCGACAGGACACGGCGGGTGATCCGCTCGACCGGCGCGGCGGCGGCGCGGGCCTGGCGCCACGCGGCGACGACCTCGCGGCTGGTGGCGGCGGCGTCGCGCAGGGTCGCGGCCAGCTCGGCGAGGATCGGATCGTCGCCGTCCGCGATCGCGGCGAGATCGGGATCGAGGCGGAGCGGCGGCACGGTGCCGTCGAGGCGCACCAGCGGCGCGCCGATCGCGAGGCGGCGGAGGTTCGCGCTCGGCGCCGCGGCGACGGTGGGCGCGTCGGCGAGGAAGCCGTCGGCGTAGAGCGCGGCGCGGACCCGCGCGAGCTGCGACGCGCCGTCGTGCTGCGGCGACACCGCGGCGACCGCGAGGTGCTCGACCTGGCGCAGCGTGTCGTCGATGAAGCTGGCGAGGCTGCCGACGCCGAGCTGCACGAACGCCCGCACCCCGGCGGCGACCAGGTTGTTGGTCAGCTCGCGGAAGCGGACCGGCCGCACCAGATGATCGATCGCGAGGGCGCGGATCGCGTCGGGGTCATCGGGGTACTGCGCGCAGGTCGTGGCCGACCACAGCGGCGTCGTCGGTGGCCGCAGCGCCAGCGCGCCGAGGTGGCGGCGGTGCGGCGCGAGGTAGTCGGCGAACAGCGGCGAGTGAAAGCCGGAGCGGAACGGCAGCTCCTGACACAGGACGCCGCGCTGGGCGAGGCGCGCCAGCGCGGTCGCGACGCGATCGCGCCGCCCGCACACGATGCTCTGGTGCGGGCAGTTGTCGTGAGAGACCG
>JAYTAJ010001131.1:0-6047 GCA_043737575.1 Myxococcales bacterium
CCGCCCTCGGCCGCCGCCTGGATGTCGCGGAAGTCGGCGCCGCGGCCCGACAGCCCCGCGAGCCCCGACTTGCGGTTGAGCAGCTGGTCGACCTCGTCGAGCGTCATGCCCTGGCGCGCGAGCCACAGCGGGATCGCCGGATCCAGATCGCCCGTCCGCGTCCCCATCATCAGGCCCTCGAGCGGCGTCATGCCCATCGACGTGTCGACCGCGACGCCGCCGTCGATCGCCGCGACGCTGGCGCCGCCGCCGAGGTGGCAGGTGATCAGCCGCAGCCGGCCGGCGTCGACGCCGAGCACCTCGGCCGCGCACGCCGCCATGTACTGGTGGCTCGGGCCGTGGAAGCCGTAGCGGCGGATGCCGCGCTGCACGTACAGGTCGTCGGGCAGGCCGTAGCGGAACGCGTGCTCCGGCATCGCCGCGTGGAACGCGGTGTCGAACACCGCGACCTGGGGCACGTCGGCAAACAGCGCGCGCGCCGCGCGTACGCCCGCGAGGTTGACCGGGTTGTGCAGCGGCGCGAACACCGCGCACTCGTCGATCACCGCCTCGACCGCGTCGTCGATGCGGACCGGCCGGATCAACCGCTCGCCGCCGTGGACGATGCGGTGGCCGATCGCGCCGAGGTCACCACCCGCCAGCGGCCCGCCGGCCGCCGACAGCTCGGTCAAGATCGCCGTCAGCGCGCCATGGACGTCGATCGCCGCGACCGGGGCTTCGCCGCCGTCGCGGACATGGACCGCCGCCGCGCTGCCGATCCGCTCGACGCGTCCGCGCGCCAGGCTGCGCTCGGTGTCCATCTCGTAGAGGTCGTACTTGACCGACGTGGAGCCGACGTTCACGACGAGGATCTTCATCGGCGCGGATGCTAGCGCATCACCACACCAGCTTGCGCTCGTACTGGCTCTGGCCCGCCTTGCTCGCCAGCACCGCGTACCAGTGCTTGCGCGACAGCCGCTGCCCCAGCGCCGCGTCGACGCGTCGACCTGATCTGATTGCGCGGCCGCACCGCGGGGCTCTTCATGCCGGGACACTACCCGACCTGCGACGCGCCATTCCACGGACCGAGGCTACGGCGGTGCGTCGATGCCGGCGTCGGGCGGCCCGGCATCGATCGGTGCGGAATCGGGGGAACCCGCGTCGACGCCGGCGTCGCCATCGACCGTGCAGGTGCAGGCGCCGTAGTCGAGGCCCGTGTCGTCGCACAGCTGCTGTCCAGAGCCGCCTGTGGGGCAGTCGCAATTCCTGGCAGCGTCGGGGACGCAGACGGGCGTGTTGTCGTTGTCGTCGAGCAGATCGGTCAGCCCACAGCCACCCTGCGCGAGCGCGATTGCGACGATGATCGAGATGCGTCTCATTTGTCGTCACCCTTCGAGATAGGAGCCCCCACCGACGGCGTGAAGTTGACCATCCACTGGCGGTTATCCATCGACGAACCGTAGGACTGAAGCATCCCGAAGGACACGGTCCCCTGGAAGCCGCCGAAGAAGTGCCCGCCGAAGTAGATCGCGGCCTGCAACTCGCGGCCACTGATGGCGACGTCGGTCGTCGCCCCGCCGAAGTCGTTGGTCCAATGATTGCGCGCGACCGTGCCGAAGAATCCGACGCGCGGGAACAGGGGCGCGCCACCCTCGGTCACGTAGTTCAGTTGCAGCTCACCGCCAAGCGTGAGGCGCAGGCTGCTGACCGAGGGATAGATCGCCCGGACGTCACCCACCCGATCTTCGGCGCTCTGCATCTGGATGCCAGACAACGAGGCAAAGAGACCGAATCCCAGGTTGTTGTCGGGGTTCTTGCTGGCGGACGTGCGGTCGTACTGAACACTGACCTCACCCGCGACGCCCTTCGAGTCGCTGCCGCCCTCCTCGTTGGAGACGCGCGTCAGGTACCGCGCTCCAGCCGAGAGCGTCCAGCCCGAGCTTCGACGCGCGAGTGCATTCATCTCCAACGCGACGCGCTTCTCCTGATCGGCATCACAGGGCCGCGACTCGGCAGGCGCTGGCGTGGCCCCGTCCCTCGCCTTGTCCTTGTTCTCGTCATTCGTCTTTTCCTCGACGGCTGGTGAGCACGTGTTGCCAGTCCATGAATAGACGACGTCCCACTGCCTTCGGCTGGGACCAAGCCGCAGCCGAAATCCGAGCGCGCTGATATCCGCGCCGACGATGGTCGGCAAGACGGGTGTGCCCTCGAGGAGCACGCGGGGAACATCGGACTGGTACCGTTCGGCCACGAACTCGGCAGCGAACCCGTTGCCGAAGGACAGGCCCCCGAGCTTCGCGAAGGCATCGGCGTCGGTATCGATGCCGGCTTGGACACCCTTGGTGCCACCGCTCGACGGTATGCCCAGCGTTCCGTCGCGCAATCCCGTCACCTGGGGAACACTCGCGCGCGCGGTGGCTGCCACCGCAGAGGCGTCCTTCTTGCGCTTCTTCTCGGCTTCCAGCTCGGCGGCAGTCGGCGCAGGTGGCGGTGCGAGCACGACGGCGACGGACACTGGCGCGACGGGCGCAGGCGCGACGGGCACGGGTGCGATGGTCGGCGGCATGGGCTCAGGCTGTGCCGCGGCTGGCGTGGCGACGAGGATCCCCAGCGCGACGTACACGGCGACTCGCTTCCACGCATTCGTTCTCGCTCTACGGTCGTTGCTCATCGATTCCCCCTGACGAGCGCGGAGGAGCAAGGTGCGGGCCGCGGGCGGGGGCGCGGGTTTTCGCGGCGGTGCGCGGTCGCGGCCGTCCAGTGGAGTGGACGGTCGGTTGGGGGAGTCGGATGGACTGGACGGTTACCGCCGCCCCGTCGATAAGCGCGTTATCATCGAAACGGATATGACGCCCACCCTCGAGGCTGCCGCGCTGGAGCGCGAGTTCTATCGCCGCCTGCTCGACCTGGGTGATCAGCAGGACGTGGCGCGCCTGCTCGATGATGCGCTGGGGCTGATCGTCGACGTGGCGGGCGCGGCGTCGGCGTACCTGGAGCTGCACGACGGCGACGGTCACCCGCGGTGGTGGCGCGGTCACGGCTGCTCCGACGACGATCTCGCGGAGATCCGGGCTTCGATCTCGCACGGCATCATCGCCCGCGCGGTCGCGGAGGGGCGGACGGTCGATACGCCGTCGGCGCGGGTTGATCCGCGCTTCGAGGACATGGCGAGCGTGCAGACCCACGGCATCGACGCGGTGCTGTGCGCGCCGATCGGGGTGCCGCCGATCGGCGTGGTGTACCTGCAGGGCCGCGCGGGCGGCGGAAGCTTCACCGCCGAGGATCGCGTGCGCGTCGAGCTATTCGCGCGGCAGCTGGCGCCGATCGCCGATCGGCTGGTAGCGCGTCGCTCGAGCCACGAGGTGATCGATCACACACGCGACGTGCGACGGCGCTTCCGCTGCGACGCGCTGATTGGCGGCTCGGCGGCGTTGGCCCGGGTGCTGCGCGAGGCGTCGACGGTGGCACCCGTGACGGTGGCAGTGCTGGTCACGGGGCCAACGGGCACGGGCAAGTCAATGCTGGCGCGGGCGATCGCGGACAACAGCGCGCGGGCCGAGGGGCCCTTCGTCGCGATCAACTGCGCGGCGATCCCCGAGACGTTGATGGAGAGCGAGCTGTTCGGCGCCGAGCGTGGCGCGCACTCGACAGCGACACAGCGCACCATCGGTAAGGTCGGCGCGGCGCGCGGCGGCACCCTGTTCCTCGACGAGATCGCCGAGCTGTCGCGGGGCGCGCAGGCGAAGCTGCTGCAGCTGTTGCAAGACGGCACCTACTATCCGCTCGGCGCCAGCGCGCCGATCGCTGCCGACGTGCGCGTCATCAGCGCGACCCATCGCGACCTGAAGGTGCTGGCGGCGCGCAACCTGTTCCGCCTCGATCTCTACTATCGACTCCACGTCGTGCCGCTGGCGATGCCGGGTCTCGACGAGCGCCGCGAGGACATCCCCGAGCTGGTCGAGCACCTGTGCGCGGACGCGTGTCGGAGGCATCGCTTGGCGCCGCTGCGCGTCGCGCGGCGGACGCTGGTGGCGTGTCAGGAAGCGAGCTGGCCGGGCCACATCCGTGAGCTGGCGAACGCGATCGAGGCGGGCGTGGTGCGCGCGCAGATCGATCGCGGGGAGACGCTGCTCGAGCAGCACGTGTTTCCGTCGACGCCCGCGGCGGCGAAGGACACGGTGAGCCTGCAGGAGGCGACGCGGCACTTCCGCCGCCGCTACGTCAAGGAGGCGCTCGAGCGCAGCGACTGGAACGTCACCGAGACCGCGCGCCAGCTCGAGCTGACCCGCGCGCACCTCTACAACCTGATCAACGAGTTCGGCTTTCGCCGCGATCGCGACGACGACGAGCCGTCGTGATCAGCGCGCGATCCAGTGTTCGATCTCGAGCGCGTCGACGATGGGCGTGGCCGCGACGCCGCGAGCGTCGAACGTGAGGGCGCCGATCGGTCGGGTCGCGCAGGTGTCGTCGTCGAGGCCGAGCCACGTGCGTTGCGCCGCGCGCTGGGGCTCGGGCAGCGGAGTCGCGAGTCGGGCGCGGGCGAGCGCGGCGGCGGCGTCGTCGGACAAGACCGCGTCGAGCACGCGGCACAGCGGCGCGGGCATGGGCCGGCCGCGCTCGACGGCGAGGTAGAGCCACAGCACCTTGCGTCCGTCGAAGCGGGTGCCGCGCGCGCGATCGATCAACGGCACGGCGCGGACCCGATCGTCGGCGAACGCGCGGCCCGACACCGCGATACCGTGGCGCTCGTCGGCCAGCGCGGGCAGGACGTGATGGGCCTCGCCGAGGCGCGGGTCGGCCGACGGACACAGCAGGTCGGGCTGGCACAGCCACTCGTCGGCTTGCGTCAGCGTCGCCGACGAGCTCGCGCCCGAGACCGCCACCTCGTCGCGGCCGTAGAGAAGCCAGATCGCGGTGGCGTCGTCGGCGGCGGAGGGATCGAGGGATCGCCACGCGACGGGCTTGCCCAGCGTTCCGCGTGCGCAACAGAAGCCCGCGCGAAACGCGGCGACATCGAGCTCCCGCAGCGGATTGTCACGATGCACGAACACGGCGGTCTCGTCGAAGCCAACCGCGACTTCGACGACGACGCGACCGCGCGGCATCTGATCGGGCACGGCCTCGTGCCAGCGTTCGGACCGCGCGGCGACCGCGCCGTGCTTGTCCCAGAGCCGGTGCATCGCGCGAGTCGAACCTTGATCCTGCTCGTCCGTGATCGGGAGCGTCACGTCGGCACGCTGCTCGAGCAGCGCTTGAAGCGGTCGCACGAGACCGCGCAGCACCGTCCCGCTGCCGTAGATCATGATGCGCTCGCGTGTGAGCACTCGTCGGGGCTCGTCCAGCATCGCGGCGATCGGCGCGCGCGCGCGGTCCCATCCGCGCCACAGCATCGCGATCGCACCGAGCGCGACCACGGCGAGCACCGCGGCGATCCAGCCACCGCGTCCGGACTGCGCGGTGCTCGCGCCGATCACCGCGACCGGCGCGGCCGACGTGCCACCGCTGCGATCGTCGACGCGATCGCGCCGCGCGCCACCGTCGAGCGCGGCCCCGTCGCTCGTCACCGCGGCCAGCGCCCTCGCCAGCTCGTCGGCGCGCTGGTAGCGATCGGCGGGATCGATGGCGAGCGCGCGCGTCAGGATCGCGCACAGCTCCGGATCGGCAAGCTCGTCGAGCGACGGCACCAGCGCCTCCGCCGATCGGCGCCGCCATCCGGTGAGCAGCGTGACCAGCACCAGCGCCGCCGCGAACACGTCCGAGCGCGCATCGACGCGGCCGTTGCGCAGCTGCTCGGGCGCCATGTACGCGGGCGTTCCCCCCGCCGAGCGCGCGGGCTGATCGAGCGGTCGCAGCCGCGCCAGGCCGAAGTCGACGAGCACGAGGCGTTCGCCGTCGCGGCCGCTCACCACCAGCGCGTTGGCTGGCTTGACGTCGGCGTGCACGAGGCCGGCCTCGTGGACCGCGGCGAGTCCGATCAGCAGCTGGCGGATCAGCGCGAGCGCGCGCGCGGGCGCGAGCAGGCCGTCGTCGTGCGCGAGCTGCTCGAGATCGCGTCCGTCGAGCAGCTC
>JAYTAJ010001132.1:0-6045 GCA_043737575.1 Myxococcales bacterium
GCGGACGCCGGACCAGGCGGCGCAGGCGGCGCTGACCACGCCGGATCGGATCGCGGTCGGCGCGAGCTGGCGGCGCGATCGCTGGCGTGTGCTCGCCGATCTCGAGGTCACGCTGTGGGGGACCTACCGCGAGCTGACGATCGACTTCGCCGACGCGGCGACGCCCGACGTCCATCGCCGGAACGCGTGGCACACCACCGCGAGCGCGCGGCTCGGCGCCGAGCGGCGGATCGGCGACGGCGTGGTGGTGCGCGGCGGCGGCGCGATCGATCCGTCGCCCGCGCCCGCGAGCACGCTGTCGCCGATCTCGCCCGACGGCCTGCGGCTGTCGGTGACCGCGGGTGTCAGCGCGGCGGTCGCGCGCGCGGTGATCGCCGACGGCTTCGTCGAGTACCTGCGGGTCGCGACTCGCGACGCCACCAGCGGCGAGACCATGGCGGCGTCGTACGGCGGGTGGGCGGTGCTGGTCGGCGTCGGGCTGCGCTGGTCGGCGCCGCCGCCGCGCTGGTCGGCGCCGCTGCCGCGCTGATCACGCGCAACCGCGGCGCGGCCCGGGCGATACCGCGCTCATGTCCCCTCCGGTGCGCCTGCCGATCCTCGCGCTCGCGGCGGCCGGCGGCGTGATCGTGGCGGGGCCGGTGGCGGTGCCGTGGTGGGCGTGGGCGGCGGTCGCGGCGATCGTCGCGACCCGGCGGGCGCTGGCGCCGCGGCTGCGGTGGATCGCGGTGGTGGCGTGCGCGCTGGCGGCGCTGGCGGTGCGCGACGACGCGGCGGTGCCCGCGCCGAGCGGCGCGATCGCCGACGACCGCGAGGCCGACACGATCGCGGGCTGGGTCAGCGGACCGCTGCTGGCGACGCCGTGGGGCACCGGCTTCGTCCTCGACGCCGACGGCGTGGAGGTGTGGGTGACGGTGCCAGCCTTGCGCGAGGTGTGGCCGGGCGATCGGGTGACCGTCGTCGGGCGGCTGGCGACGCCGCGCGGCCGTCGCAACCCCGGCAGTCCGGATCGCGCGCAGATCGTGCGCGAGCGTGGCGCGCGGTGGGAGCTGCGCGCGCGGTCGGTCGCGGTGGTGCGCGCCGACGATCGCGCGAGCCTGTGGCGGTGGTCGGCGCAAGTCGCGCAGCGATCGTCGCGCGCGATCGCGGCCCGCGGCGGCGATCCGGTCGGCAACTCATTGGTCCGGGCCGCGGTGGTCGGCGATCGCAGCGCGGTGACCGCGGAGACCGACGCGGCGTGGCGCGCCGCCGGCGTCTATCACGCGCTCAGCGTCAGCGGCCTGCACCTCGCGGTCGTCGCGCTCGCGAGCTTCGTGCTGCTCACCTGGATCATCGCTGCGATCCCGGCGGTGGCCCAGCGGTTCGCGCCACGTCGCCTCGCCGCGGCGATCGCGCTGCCGCTGGCGATCGGCTACACGCTGGTGACCGGCGGCCAGGTCGCGACCTTGCGCGCGCTGGTCGTGGTCGCGGCGATCCTCGGCGGCGAGGTGGTCGAGCGGCGGATGCGCGCCGCCGACGCGCTCGGGCTCGCCGCGCTGATCCTCCTCGCGCTGCGGCCGTCGGTGCTGTTCGATCCCGGCTTCGAGCTGTCGTTCGTCGCCGCCGCGACGCTGGTGCTCGCGGCGCGCGGCGCGCCGAGCCTGTCGCTGCCCACGCCGCGGTGGCGCCGCGTGGTCCACGGCCTGCGTCGCGCGATCGCGACGTCGTGGGCGGTGACGCTGGCGACCGCGCCGATCACCGCGCATCACTTCGGCGAGGTCGCGCTGGGCGGCGTGATCGGCAACCTGATCGCCGGGCCCGCGATCGAGCTGGCGGCGATCCCGCTCGGGCTGCTCGGGCTCGTGGCCGCGGCGATCTGGCCCGCGGGCGGCGGCGTCGTGCTCGATCTGGCGATCGCGATCGCCGGGCTCACCGCGCGGGCGATCGCGGCGATCGCGGCGTGGACGCCGAGCCTCCTGGTGCGCGCGCCGACCGCGGTCGAGCTCGCCGCGTGCGCGGCGCTGTTCGCGGCGTGGGCGTGGCCGCGGGTGATCGCCGCCGGCCGCGGACCGCGGGTGCTCGCGGCCGTCGCCGCTGCGTGCCTGTGCGGATCGTGGGCCTGGCACGCGCAAGCCCGCGAGCGCGACGACGCGCTGCGCATCACCTTCCTCGACGTCGGCCAGGGCGACGCCACCGTGATCGAGCTGCCCGACGGCGCGGTGTGGCTGATCGACGCGGGTGGCGCGCCCGGGGTCGGCGACGTCGCGGCGCAGATCGCGCCCGGCCGCGCGGTGGTGAGCTTCCTCCGCGCCCGCGGCCTGGCCCGCGTCGACGTCGCGGTGGTGAGCCACCCCCACCCCGATCACTACCTGGGCCTGGCGGCGATCGCGGCCGAGCTGCCGATCGGCGCGCTGTGGGACGCTCGTGTCGACGACGCGCCTCGGCCCGTCGCCGACCACCGCGGCGGCCTCGGCTACGACGCGATCGTCGCGCACCTGATCGCGACCGGCACCCGGCGCGTCCATCCCGCGCTCGGCGTTCATCGGATCGGCGACGTCGCGATCGAGGTGCTGGCGCCGCGGTGGGTCGCCACCGACGGCGGCCCCGCCGATCCGATCGCGACCGCCGATCCGGTGCGCTCGGTGAACGACAACTCGCTGGTGCTGGCGGTCGCGCGCGGCGGCCGCCGCGTGCTGTTCACCGGCGACCTCGAGGCCGAGGGCGAGGACGTCGTGGTCGCGGCCGGCGTCGGCGGCTGCGACGTCGTCAAGGTGCCGCACCACGGCAGCCCGACCTCGTCGAGCGCGGCGCTGATCGCCGCGACCGCGCCGCGGTGGGCGGTGATGTCGCTCGGGCGCGGCAACCGCTTCGGCTTCCCCGCGCCCGCGGTGGTCGCGCGCTGGCAGCGCGGCGGCGCCGAGGTGCTGCGCACCGATCAGGTCGGCGCGATCACCGTGACGATCGATCGCGGCGGCGCCCTCGCGGTCGAGACCTTCGATGGGTTCTAGGTGATAATGCCGCGGTGACAGACCTCGGCCCGGCAGGGGCGCCCGCGCTCGATCGCTTCGAGCAACACCTGATCGCGGGCGGCGAGCTGCTGCGCCAGAACCGCCTCCCCGATGCCCAGCGCGAGCTGCTTGCCGCGCTCGAGATCGCGCCCGACAGCGCCAAGGCCCTCGCGCTCCTCGGGCTCGCCTACTTTCGCGGCGGCCGCTTCGCCGAGGCGCTGCCGGTCTATCGACGGCTGGTGGCGTCGACGCCGGGCGATGCGTCGTACCACCTCAACCTCGGGCTGGTGCTGCTCAAGCTCGGCGACGCCGAGGGCGCCGCCAAGGCGCTGGAGAAGAGCCGCGATCTCGATCCCAGCCAGGGCCGCGCGGTGAGCTACCTCGGCCTCGCGTACGCGCGCGGCGGCCACTTCCTCGAGGCGTACCAGGCGTTCTTGCTCGCGGGGCAGGCCGATCTGGCGCGGGAGATCTCGGACAACCTGTCGCCCGAGGAGCGCGCGACGATCGAGGCCAACCTGCGCCGCCCCGCGGTGCCGACCCCGGTCCCGATCGCGGCCGCGCCGCAGGTGACCACCGAGTCGTCGCGCTTCGTCGCGCGCGGCCTCGACGCCGACGAGGACGACGACGATCATCCCGCGATCGTCGCCGAGACCCAGAGCTCGATCGACGTGCTCGCCGAGGCCCGGGCCGCGGCCCGCGCCGCCGCCGGCGGCCATGACGACGACACCGCGTTCGATGCGCTCGAGGCGATGACCGCGCTCGACACCGCGACCCCGACGCCCGCGCCCGCGCCCGCGCCCGAGGTCCGCGCCGCGCCGACCATCGCGCCGCGCAGCTCGCTGCGCCTCGCGGCCCGGCCGTCGAGCCCAGCGCCGATCGCCGAGGCGCGCCCGGCGCGCGGCCGCGACGACGACGGCCTCGACGACTTCGGGCCGATCGACGGCGTCGTCGAGGACGTCAACCGCGGCGCGATCTCGCGCGCGGTCGCGACGGTCGCGCCGTCGGCCCACGGCGGCAGCAGCCGGGTCGCGATCGGCAACCGGCCGCCGCAGCCGCTGTCGGAGTTCGCGACGACGCGGCTGGTCCGCCTCGAGGACGGCGAGGAGCCGTTCGAGATCAGCGCCGGCGGTGTCCTCATCGTCCGGGTTTCGGACAAGATGTTCAGCCGCACCGAGGGCGTCGACATCTCGGGCGGCCAGCTGACCTACGAGCCGGCGCTGCGCCGGTCGCGCGGCCAGAACCGCGCCGAGCCGTTCGCGACCGCCGGCCGCCAGATGTTCGCGGTCACCGGCCACGGCCACCTGATCGCCGCGTCGCTCGGCGGCCAGTTCACCGCGGTCAGCCTCGACGACGACATCTTCTACCTGCGCGAGGATCTGGTGTTCGCCTTCGAGCCGGCGCTGCGGTGGGAGAACGGCCATGTCCCGGGCTCGCGCGAGCGGATCCCGATGGTGCAGTTCCGCGGCTCGGGCGCGGTGGCGTTCCGGACCGAGCGACCGCTGGTATCGGTCAAGCTCGCGCAGGAGCGGGTGCTGTACGTCGACGCCACCGCGCTGGCCGGCTGGATCGGCCGCGTGGTGCCGCGCGCGGTGACGCCGGCCGACGGCGGTCCCGGCTCGCAGCTATTCGTCGAGTGCACCGGTGAGGGCGTGGTGCTGGTCGAGGAAGAGCAGGCGCCGTCTCGACCGCCGCGATGACCGCGCGCGAGGCGACGATCGCGCTGGCGCCGATCGCGGCGGCGGCGCGGCTCGCCGGTCGGCCGGGCCGGGTGCTGTGCCACGCCGCGCGCGACGTCACCGCGGGTCGGATCTCGGTGCTCGGCGCCGATCCCGCGGCGACCTTGACGGTGTGGCCCGATCGCCTCGAGTGGCGCGACGCCGCGGGCGCGCGCACGACCGCTGGCGATCCGATCGCGGCGATCGATCGCTTCCTCGGCGAGCACGGCTGCGCGCTGGCGGATCGGGCGCGGCCGATCGCGCGGCCCCGGGTCCTCGGCTTCCTCGGCTACGATCTCGGCCGCGCGATCGAGCGGCTCGGCACCCGGCCACCCGGCCCCGCGGTCCCCGACGCGTGGCTCGCCGCGTATCCGGCGGTCGTGGTGTGGCGCGATCCCGATCAGCCAGGCACGATCGTCGCCGACGATCCGGCCGCCGCCGCCGCGCTCGCGACGGCGCTGGCGCGTGGCCCCGACGCGCTCGCCGCGCCGCCGCGGCTCGGTCCCGCCGACGACGTCGTCGACGACGCCGGGCAGCACGGCGCCGCGGTCGACGCGATCCGCCGCTACATCGACCGCGGTGACGTCTACCAGGTCAACGTCGCGCGCCGCCTGCGCTGGCCGATCGAGCGCGACGGCGACGCGGTCGCGCTGTACGCCGCGCTCCACGCGATCGCGCCCGCCGCCTACGGCGCGGTGATCGAGGCCGACGGCGTGCGCATCGTGTCGGGCTCGCCCGAGAGCTTCCTGCGCCAGCGCGGCGATCGCCTGGTCACCGCGCCGATCAAGGGCACCCGGCGCCGCACCGGCGACGCCGTCCACGATCGCGCGCTCGCCGCCGAGCTGGCGGCGCACCCGAAGGACGCCGCCGAGCACCTCATGATCGTCGATCTCGAGCGCAGCGACCTGGGCCGGGTCGCGGCGATCGGCTCGGTCGCGGTCGAGGAGCTCGGCGCGATCGTCGAGCTGCCGGGCCTGTACCACAAGGTGTCGACGGTCAGCGCCCGGCTGCGCCGCGACGCGACCTGGGCCGACGTCCTGCGCGCGACCTTCCCCGGCGGCTCGATCACCGGCGCGCCCAAGATCCGCGCGATGCAGATCATCGACGAGCTCGAGCCGGTCGCGCGCGGTCCGTACTGCGGCGGGTTCGGCTGGTGGGGCGACGGCGGCGCGGTCGATCTCGCGATCGCGATCCGCATCGGCGTCGTCACCGCCGACGCGCTGGTGGTCCACGTCGGCGGCGGCATAGTCGCCGACTCCGATCGCGTCGCCGAGCTGGCCGAGACCGACGACAAGGCCGCGGGCTGGCGCGCCGCGGTCGCCGCGGTCAGGGCGGCAGCACCGCGC
>JAYTAJ010001133.1:0-2635 GCA_043737575.1 Myxococcales bacterium
GCCGTCGGTCGCGAACCAGCCGACCCGCAGCGTCTCGGCGGCGGGGACGATCGCGACCTGCGCGCGATCGTAGACGACGTAGGCCTCGGCGGCGGCGGCGGGCCAGGTGGCCTCGAGGGTCAGCGCGGCGCCGGGCGCGATCGCGCCGATCAGGCGGAGGTCGGCGAGCGTCGGGTGCTGGTTGGCGGCGTAGCGCTCGCCGTACTCGCGGACGATCGCGGGCGGCGCGTCGGCGAGGCCGCACACCAGGCGGTGCAGGCCGAACCCGATCGGCGCGTCGGGGAACCCGGCGCGGATCGGCTGGTAGTAGCCGCCGCTGGCGTCGGGATCGCGCGGGCGGAAGCCGCCCGGCGGCGTGTCGGGCCCGTAGTTGCGGCACGCCGCGTCGGGGATCGTCGCGTCGATCGCGGCGCCCTCGCCGAGCGCGATCAGCGCGGCGGGATCGTCGACGCAGCCGGGCGGCACGACGTTGTCCTCGGTCGGCGGTTTCGGCGCGGTGCAGTACGCCCACACGACGGCGGGCGCGGCGACCGGGCCGCTCGGGCCCGCGACCACGACGTCGTAGTGGACGGCGGCGCCGGGCGCGGCCTCGGTCGGTGTCGCGATCACCGCGAGCACGCGCGGCCGATCGATGCGCGAGGTCTGCTGCGGCAGCTCGTCGATGCAACCGGCCAGCGCGATCACGACCAACGCCCGCTTCATGGCGACCACCGCGCGCCGACCAGCGCGAGGAACGGCAGGCCGGTCAGGTAGCCGCGGGTCGCGTAGTCGCCGCTCCACACCAGCTCCTCGGCGTTGGCGCGGCCGGTCAGGTTCTCGAGCTCGACGAACGCCGACAGCGCGGTGCCGCCGACGGCGAAGCGCCGCTCGCCGTGCAGATCGAGCTGCGCGAAGTCGGGCAGCCGGGTGCCGTAGATCGGCCCGGTGATCGGCTGATAGCGCCCACCGCCCGCGTCCCAGAACGCGGCGACCACGTCGGTGCGCGGCTCACCGGTCGCGAACCGCAGCCGCGCGCTCGCGGTCCACGCGCCGCGCTGCCAGGTCGCGGCGGCGGTGAGCTGGTGCGGCTGATCGTGCTCGAAGCGCCGCCAGTCGCGCACCTCGTGATCGCGGCGCTCGCTCGACGACAGGCCGTAGGCGATCCAGCCCGACAGCCCGCGCCAGCCGCGCAGCCGCGCCACCAGCTCGACGCCGAGCGCGCGGCCACGGCCTTCCTGGGTCAGCGTCGCGGCGAGCGGCGGCGTCGCCGACGGCTCGCGGGCGACCAGCGCGCTCGATCGCCGTCCCCACACCGTCAGCTCGAGCTCGGCGGCGGCGACGCGCACCACCGCGGTGCCGGTCGCGTGCCACGCCCGCTCGAGCCCGAGCGTCGGCGTGCCGAACACCGCGCTGGTGTCGTCGGCGCGGCGCGGCTGGTGGTAGAGGCCGGCGGCGCCGCCGAGCGCGACCCGGCCACGGCGGATCGTCGCCGCGAGCCGCGGCTCGACGGTGAGCCGGACGATCTGCCAGCCGATGCCGGGCGTGGTGCCGAGCTTCGGCGTCAGGCGGCTGGCGCCGAGCACCCAGCCGTCGACACGCAGCCCGGGGCTGATCGTCACGCCACGGCGCACGACGTCGAGCTGCGCGTAGGCGCCGGCGTCGCCGGTCAGCGCCGACCACCGATCGGTCGCGACGTCGTCGCCGGGCGGCTGGCCGAACACCGACAGATCGCCCTCGCGGGTCGGGATCGACAGCGAGCCGTGACGCGCGAGCCGGGTGCGCGCGACCGACGCGTCGACGCCGAGCAGCACGACGACGTCCGCGAGCGACGTGCGCCGCTCGGCCCGCGCGCCGGCCGAGGTCGTGGTCGCGTGCAGGCTCGCGGGCACCGCGCCGAACCGCTGATCGCGATCGGCGACGTCGAGCCCGATCCAGCCGCGCAGCCGGGCCTCGCCATCGTCGAGGCGGCGCCGCCACGCCAGCGACACGCGCGCGAAGTCGTCGCGGCGATCGTCGGACTTCGCCGCGGCGGGATCGAGCGCGGGCAGGCGGCGGCGCAACCGATCGCCGCCGATCAGCACCAGCGCGTCGTAGCGATCGTCGCCGCGCGGCAGCTGCACCAGGAGCTGGCCGTCGGCCCAGCGCGGGATCGGGATGCGATCGCCGAGCGCGGGATCGATCGCGTCGCCGATCACCCGATCGAGGTAGCTGACGCGGGCACCGACGCCGATCCGCGCCGCGCCGATCCGGGTCGTCCCGACCAGGCCGGTGTCGATCAGATCGCTCGCGATCGTCAAGGTCGGCCGTGCCGGCAGCTCGCGGGTGCTGACGCGGACCAGCCCGCCGATCGCGCCGCTCCACGGCGTCGCGAAGCCGGCGCGATCGACCGCGAGCGCGGCGACCAGCTCGGTCGGCATGATCGATCGCCAGCCGCCGAGGTGATAGAGCGCGGGGACCGGGACGTCGTCGACGAGGATCGCGGTGTCCTGCGGCGCCGCGCCCCACACCACGATCGCGCGGCTGCCGGTCGTGGCGCGGGCGACCCCAGGCGCGTGCTGCGCCGCCTTGAGCGCGTCGCCGCCGGTGCCGGCTTGCTTCGCGGCGTCGGCGGCGTCGATCGACGTGTGGCCGGGCACCAGCGGCGCGGTGTCGTCGA
>JAYTAJ010001134.1:0-6035 GCA_043737575.1 Myxococcales bacterium
GAGTTCGTGATGAAGCCGTTCGTGCGCGAGACCCTGATCCGCAACGTCGAGCGTCTGCTCAAGCTGCGGTCGCGCGCTGGCGCATGACGGTCGCCGACGCTGCGCCGCGCGCGGTGCCGTTCACGATCCTCACCGGCTTCCTGGGCGTTGGCAAGACCACCACGCTCAACCGCATGCTGGCGGCGCCCCACGGCCGCAAGATCGCGGTGCTCGTCAACGAGCTCGGCCGCATCGCGATCGACTCGCGGCTGATCGTCGCGCGCGGCAGCGACGTGCTCGAGCTCGCGGGCGGCTGCGTGTGCTGCAAGCTCGACGTGAAGAGCGATCTGTGGGACGGCATCGCCGAGGTCGTCGCGCGGTCCCAGCCCGATCAGGTCGTGCTCGAGACCACCGGCATCGCCGAGCCCGACGCGATCCTCGACAACCTCGGCCGGGTGCCCGCGGCGGTGCGCGATCGCATCGCGCCCGCGGGCGTGATCACCGTCGTCGACGCCGAGGTCGGCCCGGCCCAGCTGGCGCGCCACGACGAGGCCCGGGCCCAGCTCGCCGCCGCCGATCGGGTGCTGCTGCGCAAGCTCGATCGCGCGACCGCAGCGCAGCTCGCCGCGATCCGCGATCGCATCGCCGCGGTGGCTGCCACCGCCGAGCTGGCCAGCTTCCCCGACGACGACGACGGCGCGCTGGCGATGACGTCGTGGATCCTCGAGGCCCGGCCGCGCGGCCGGGTCCATCACGGCCACCACCACCGCCACCGCCACGGCCAGCTCACCGCCGCGATCTTCGCCGATCCCGCGGCGCTGTCACCCGACGCCGTCCTCGAGGTCCTGCGCGGCCTCGGCGATCGCCTGGTCCGGGCCAAGGGCTTTGTCCGGCTCCCGGACGAAGCGACCGCCGGCTTCGTCGAGAAAGCCGGCGCGGTCCTGTCGCTCCGCCGCGGCGTCGCCTGGCCGACCCCGCCGCGCACCGAGCTGGTCCTGATCGGCGACGACCTCGACGAGGCCGAGCTCCGCCGCGCCCTCTGGGCCTGCCGCGTCGCCGACTGAGCCCTGGGGTCAGATGCCGCTGGTCAGCAAGAACCACAGGTCGGTCTGGCCGCCGTCGGCGAGGCCGCGCGAGACGCCGATCTCGAAGGTGCCGGGCACGAAGTAGCCGAACAGGGCCTCGCAGCGGAGGGCGCCGCCGATCGACGGCTTGAGCGCGGTGACGTCGAAGTCGCCGTCGTAGGCGGTGCCGGCGTCGACCAAGATCGCGCCGTGGAGGCGGCGGAGGTAGAACGGCAGCGTGCTGGCGCCGCGCTCGATCGTCGCGAGCTGATGGCGGTACTCGACGTTGGCGAGGTGGAAGGTGTTGCCGCTCTGGATGCGGATGGGATAGCCGCGCAGGTAACCGGTCGAGCTAGAGCGGGTCGAGTCGATCACCGCTTGCACGACGTCCTGGGTCGGCATGCCGCCGACGCCGTAGCCACCGCCGCGCGACAGATCGCTGACCCGGACCGCGCCGGTGTAGCGCAGCGCGATCGCGGGGGTCTCACCCCACGGCAGCTTGTAGTAGCTGCGCCAGAACCAGCCGACGGTGAGCGCGCGCGCCGACGCGCCGAGGATCGGATCGTCGATGCGGACGCCGGCCGACGCCTCCATGCCCTCGGTGGGCCCGACGTTGTAGAGGTAGCCGCGGACGTCGCCGTAGCCGAGGCGGATGCCGAGCCCGGCGTTGCGGAAGTCCGAGCGCGGGACGCCGGGCAAGACCTGGGTCGGATCGGCGGTGGTCGACGGTGAGTCGACGCGGCGGATCCAGTCGAACGCGTAGTCGAAGCCGATCGAGAACGCGGCGTCGTCGGTGCGCCGCACCGGGATGCCGAGGCCGCCACTGATCGACAAGATCTCCTCGGTCCACGGCCGCGGTCGGCCATCGAGCCGCAGCGAGGTGCGGTGGGCGATGGTGCGGCCGAGGCCGAGCCGCAGCCCGGGGCGCAGGCCCGAGTAGCCGTAGGCGGCGCCGACGTTGACGTCGCCGCGCTCGAGCTCGAGCGTGGTGACCAGCGAGTAGCCATGCAGCCCGGCGACGTCGGCGCCGCTGGTGATCGCGGTGACCGACTGGCCGAAGCTGCCGACGGTGAGCTGGGCGGTCCAGGTCTGCGGCGCCAGGGTCTCGAGCGCGCGATACCGCCGCGCCGCGGTCATCGGCGCCTCGTCGGCCGCCACCACGGTCGGCGCCGGGCGATCGTCGACGTAGGGCCGGGCGATCGTCCACTGCGCCGGATCGATCGTCAGCTCGAACAGATCCCAGCCGGTGCCGACGAAGTCCATGTACGCGAGGCGCTTGCCGTCGGACGCGACGGTCAGCTCGTTGATGCCGCCGAGGACGTTGGTGACCTGCCAGGTGGTCGCGGTCGCGAGCTCGAAGGCGTAGAGGTTGGTGATGCCGGTCCGATCGCTGGTGAAGTACAGGTGCTTGCCGTCGGCCGACCACCGCGGGTTGTCGTCGAGCGCGCGGTCGTGGGTGATCTCGGCGACCGCGCCGCCGTCGACGTCGACCACCAGGATGTCGCGCATGCCGCCGGTCCGCCACGCGACGAACGCGAGGCGCGCGCCGTCGGGCGACCACGCGGGGACGAACACCTGATCGAAGCGACCGGGCCCGGTCCAGATCGTCCGCGCCCGCTCGAGCGCCTTGCGCTCCATGACCACCAGCTCGCTGCGCGACTCGCCGTTCTTCGAGTACGCGATGCGATCGCCGTCGGGCGACAGCGCGGGATCGCGGGCCCGGGCGGCGTGGGTGAGCCGGGTGATGCGCGCGGTCGGCGCGTCCCAGTGCAGCAGATCCTGGAACGCGTAGACGTCGCGGTGGAACTGGGTCTGCTCGTAGATCACGCCGCCGTCGTGATCGACGTCGAACGTGCCCATCCGATCGAACGCGACGACCTCGCGGGCGGCGCGGCGATCACCGCCGGCCGGGATGGCGCGGATGCGCTCGCGGTGGAGGCCGTCGGACTCGGTCCAGTACAGCTCGCGGCCGTCGCGGGTGTAGCGCGGGTTGCGCGCGAACTCGCCGATCACACCGAGGCGACGTCCGGCTCTCGGACGATGGCGCTCGACCGCCTCGAGCTGGAGGGTCGCGCGATCGCGGAGGTGGCGGCGCCAGTCGCCGTCGAGCTCGTCGAAGCCCTTGCCGATCGCGGCGTCGAGCTGGCGGTTGACGCCGAACGGCACCGTCGACGTGCCGCTGGCCCACGACATCCGTCGCAGCGCATCGTCGCCGTGACGGTCGAAGACGTACTTCAGGAAGCTCGAGCCGTACAGGTACGCCGCGTTGCCGCGCGGGAACTTGAGCGGCGAGTTGGTCATCTCGTCGAGGCGGACCTCGTCCTTGTTCAGGACCGCGGTGCGCAGGTACATGTCGAACTGCGACGCCCGGGTCCGGCCCGACGAGGTCCGCTTGCTCTCCTGGTAGGTCGCGAGGCCCTCGATGATCCAGCGCGGCATCACCTGGTTCGGCGCCCAGGTCTTGCCGAACACGCCGTTGTAGAGCGTGGCGAGGCCGCCGATCGAGTCGAGGTGGAGGATGTGCGTGTACTCGTGCGCGAACAGGCCGTACAGCCAGTCGTCGTGATCGGCGAGCACCGAGCCGGCGTTGGGCGCGCTGGCGTAGAGCGTGATCTCGTTGCGCGGCAGCACCGACGCGAAGCCGTTGGCGCCATCGTTGTCGTCGATGATGACGACGTGGGTCTTGTCCTCGGGATCGCGATCGAGGACCGGCGCCAGCACGCGGTGGGCGCGCTCGGCCAGCACCGCGACCCGCTGCGCGACCTCGGCGAGCGGCTGCGCGTAGTGGATCGCGAAGTGATCGGTCTCGATCGTCAGCCACACCCGATCGGGGTCGCCGGCGCGCGCGGTCGACGCGGCCGCTGCGAGGAGCGCGAGGACGGCCAGCGCCCGGCGAAGCATCGCGGGCATTGTAGTAGAGTCGGCGCCATGAGGATCGCCCGTCCGACCGTCGCGTTCGCCTTCGTGTGGTTCGCTGCTGCCTGCGGCGGCAAGTCCAAGCCGCCGGCCCCGGTCGACGATCCGCCCGCGCCGACGATGGACCTGGCCAAGCTCGGCACGCCGTGCGGCGAGGCCGGCGCGTGCGAGGTCGGCACCTGCGCGAAGTACTTCGGCATCGCCGGCCCGTCGGGCCCCGAGTTCTCGAGCTGCGAGATCAGCTGCGACGGCGCGAAGACCTGCCCCGACGGCGCCGAGTGCACGACGATCGCCGACGGTCCGGGCGCGGTGTGCCGCGCACCCGCCGCCGAAGCCGCCGAGTGAACGCGCTTGCGCCGCGGCCGATCGGCCGTTAGCTGCGAGGCTCGCCGATCTGGTGCGATGCTGTGCGAGAGTGCCGTCATGAGCCGCGTCGCCAAGCAGGTCATCGTCATGCGCAAGGACCTCAACATGCGCAAGGGCAAGATGATCGCCCAGGGCGCCCACGCGTCGCTGAAGGTGCTGCTCGATCGCGGCCACGCCGACGGCGACGCCGGGTTCACGATCGCGCTGACCGAGCCGATGCACGCGTGGCTGACCGGCCGCTTCACCAAGGTCTGCGTCTCGGTGACGTCGGAGGACGAGCTGCTCGCGGTGTTGCAGCGCGCCGCCGACGCCGGCCTGCCGTGCGCCACGATCGTCGACGCCGGCCAGACCGAGTTCCACGGCGTCCCGACCCGGACCTGCGGCGCGATCGGCCCGGCCTGGATCGAGGACGTCGACGCGATCACGGGCGCGCTACCGCTGCTGTGAGCTGGCCTTGACGCCGAGGCTGGCGAGGTGGGCGGCGACCGCGGTGCGGATCTCGGCCGCGGTCGGCAAGGTCAGGACGTGGGCCACCAGGTGCTCGAGGTCGGTCATCGTCGTCGAGCGGATGATGCCCTTCACCTCGGGGATCGAGACCGCGCTCATCGACAGCTCGGTGAGGCCGAGGCCGATCAACACCGGCGCGACCAGACCGTCGGCCGCCATCTCGCCGCAGATGCTGACCGGGATGCCGGCGGCGCGCGCCGCGATCGCGGTGTCGCGCACCAGCCGCAAGAGCGCCGGGTGCAGCGGCTCGTAGAGGTACGACACCAGCTCGTTCACCCGATCGACCGCCATCGTGTACTGGATCAGATCGTTGGTGCCGATCGAGAAGAACGCGCACTCCTTCGCCAGCATGTCGGCGATCAGCGCCGCCGACGGCATCTCGATCATGATGCCGATCTTGATCTCCTCGTCGAAGGCGATGCTCTCGCTTCGCAGCTCGGCCTTGACCGCGTCGACCGCGGCCTTGGCGGCGCGCAGCTCGCCGACGCCCGAGATCATCGGGAACATGATGCGCAGCGGGCCGTGGGCCGACGCCCGCAACAGACCGCGCAGCTGGTGGCGGAACAGCGGCTGACCGAGATCGGCGAGGCACAGCCGGATCGAGCGCAGCCCGAGCGCGGGGTTGACCTCGTCGAGGGCGGCCTCCTCGAGGAAGCCGGCCAGCTTGTCGGCGCCGAGATCGAACGTGCGCATCGTGACCGGGCGCCCGGCCATGCGGGTCAGCACCCGGACCGCGGTCTGGTAGTGCATCTCCTCGTCGGGGATCTGGTCACCGACCATGAACAGGTACTCGGTGCGGTAGAGGCCGATGCCGAGCGCGCCGTGCTCGAGCGCGCCCTCGAGCTCGTCGGGGCCGTCGATGTTGGCGTAGAGCGCCACCACGACGCCGTCGCGCGTCACCGCCGGCAGATCCTTGTTGCCGAGCAGCGCCTCCTCGGCCGCGACCTGGCGCCGCTGCTGGTCGCGGTACTCGGCGACGGTGCCGGGCATCGGGTTGACGATGACGACGCCGGCGCTGCCGTCGACGATCAGCAGATCGTCGTCGAGCACGATCTCGGTGATGTCCTCGAGGCCGACCACGGCGGGCAGTTCGTGGGCGCGCGCGATGATCGCGGTGTGCGAGGTCTTGCCGCCGGCGTCGGTGATGAGCCCGGCCACGGCGTGCTTGTGGAGCTGCGCTGTGTCGGCGGGCGAGAGGTCGTA
>JAYTAJ010001135.1:0-2629 GCA_043737575.1 Myxococcales bacterium
GTCGTCGGCGGTCGACACCAGCGTGAGATCGCCCGACACCTCGGCCTTGCCGCCCTTGAGCTCGCGGGTCCCGGCCAGGCGGAAGATCTGCGCCCGCGAACGCGCGTAGCTGGCGGCGCCGACACCGACCGAGCGGATGTACGAACCGTCGAGGCGCAGGCCCTTCCACGATCGGCGATCGACCGCTTGCAGCTGCAGCTCGATCGCCTGGGCCGCGGGCAGGATCTGATCGATCATGCCGGCCTCGAGGCGGACCTCGGGACGGCGCCGCCCCGCCAGCGCCGCCGACAGCTCGAAGCGGCTGAGCTTGCCGAACCCGGCGGTGACCGCGGCTCGCGCCGACAGCGCGCCGATCCGCTGGACCTTGATGTTGTTGATGACCGCGCCCTCGGCGCCGCCCTCGTTCGCGAGCTGATCGCGGACCTGGACGTTCAACGCCTCGACGTCGATCTGGTTGGCCGACAGGTGCACGCGCAGGCGCTGCTGCGGCTTCCACTGCAGGCCGGCGCTGGCGTTGGTGAGCGCCTGCCCCGCCGAGCCGTACAGATCGACGACGAGGTAGTGATAGACGTCGACGCGCGCCGACCGCCGCGAGTAGCCGTTGGCGACCAGGTACAGGCGCGGCTGCTCGAAGGTGCCCTTGCCGCCACCGCCGGTGTCGCGGCTGGTCGGCACCACCGTCACCGCGCCGATCGCGCCGTAGGTGCGCTGGGTCCGATACGCGGCGCCGAACCCGCCGGTCACCGGCAACACCCGCTTGCCCGGCACGGTCGGCGTCGACGGGCTCATCGGATAGTCGGCGGCGATCGACCGCGCGCCGCGCGCGGGATACAGGCCGGCGAAGCCGAGGTAGGTCCACCGCTTGTTCTTGGCGTAGTCGATGCGCAGGCCGTCGATCTTGATCGCACCGAGGTCGGCGATGATCTGGCGGCCGAGGAAGACGTCGGTGCGGCGGCCGCCGCGCACCAGGTAGACCTCGCGCAGCTCGTACTCGTTGGCGCCAAACGTCCCCGACTGGTTGCGGTTGGGCTCGCTGCCCGGCTGCTCGGTGACCGTCGGCGTCTTGACGTAGCGCAGCCGGGTGTCGACGCGAGCGTCCCAGCGTCCGCCCTTGATGTGGCGGGCGTCGAGCTGCGCGCGCAGATCGGTGAACAGCCGCGAGAACGGACTGGCGTTGTCGACCGGGGCCAGCCCGCTGCGGGGATCGCTCGTCGTGCCGCTCTCGGCGAAGTAGAACGTCGACGACGTCAGGCTGCCCTGGAACAGCGTCTGGTCGTCATCGTCGTCGGCCTTGTCGATGAAGAAGCGATCCTCCTCCTCGGCCTGGCCCCACGCCGGCGCCGCCGCCGCCGCGACCACCGCGCACGCGATCACGCCGACGCGGGTCATCGGCAGATCGACTCCCGCAGGTAGCCCGTGCCCGCGGCCCAGCTGTTGGGGTTGTGGCAGCCGGCGCTGGTGCAGGTGGTGCGGCCGTCGTGATCGTTCTGGGTCTGGGAGTCGTCGAGGTGACAGCCGACGCACTCGGCGCTGGTCGCGCCGTAGTTGCCGGCGCGGTGGCAGTCATTGCACGCCAGCGTGCGGTGCAGGCCGGTGAGGTTGCAGCCGACCGTCGTGTGATCGAACCGCGCCGGCGCGAACGCCCACTGGCTGTGGCACTCGCCGCAGCGCGGCGTCAGCGCGTTCTGGTGGATGTCGTCCTGACGGTGGCAGTTGATGCAGAGGTTGCCCGTGCCCGCCATCGGTCGGCTGTCCTTGTGGCAGCGCGCGCACGCGAGGTTGTCGTGGGCGCCGGTCAGAGAGAAGTCACCGACGTCGTGGAGCGGCTGGATCTTGGCCCAGTCCGTCGTCGAGTGGCAGGTCTCGCAGCCGGTGCCGTACTGACCGGCGTGGACCTGCGGCTCGGGGTGACAGCCGAAGCAGTTCGCCGGCCGCGGCTTGAAGGTCTGCGAGGTGTGGCACTCGGCGCAGCGGACCTTCAGGTGCTGACCGGTCAGCGAGAACTGCGACATCGTGTTGTGGTTGAAGACGTTGTCGCCGGTGACCTTGTGGCAGCGCTCGCAGCCCGTGCCGAGGCGGCCCTTGTGGACGTCGTCCTTGGCGTGGCAGCCGTCGGCCGAGCACGAGTTCGGCGTCCCGGTGTACGCGCGCTTGGGATGACAGTCGGTGCAGTCGGCGATCTTGGCGTGGAGGCCCTCGAGCGGCCACTTGGTGTCGTCGGCGTGATCGAAGCGCACCGCGTCCCAGATGCCGGGCATGTGGCAGCGCGAGCACTCGTCGCCGAGCGAACCGTCGTGCAGCGTGTCCTCGTGGCAGCGCTCGCCGCACTCCTTCGGCGTGTCCTTGAACGAGTCCTTGGGGTGGCACTGCGCGCACTTCACCGCCTTCGGCGCGTGGCCCTTGATCAGCGGGAACTGCGACTTCGGTCCGTGGAACGCGTCGACGCTGCCGGGCTTCAGGCCGATCTTGCCCGCGCCCTCGTGGCAGCCCAGGCACTCGGTGTCCTTGTAGCGCTCCTTGGGGTGGACGTTCTTGTGCTCGTGACAGCCGCGGCAGCCGACGGTGCTGGCGTCGAAGCGATCGAAGTCGGCGGGTGACCGGCCGCGGTGACACGAGCGGCACGCGACCT
>JAYTAJ010001136.1:0-29772 GCA_043737575.1 Myxococcales bacterium
GCATGGGCGGGATCGGTCCGGGCGCGCCGCCGAGGTACGGCGTCGGTAGTAGCCCCGGCTGCGAGACCGTCAGCACCGTGCCGCAGTTGCGGCAGAAGCGCATCGTCGTGGGGTTGTCGGTCCGGCAGGCCGGACAGGTCACGAGCAACCCCCCGGTGCCCGGCGCAGTCGAACCGACGGCGGGTCCTCCTCCGGCAGGACCGGCCAGCCCAGGACTCCCATAGCCCGCAGGTCCCGCGAGCGACGTCCCGCAGTTGAGACAGAAGCCGGCACCCGGCGGATTATCGTGACCACACTTCGAGCAACGCACGATCGAGGCCCCGAGCGTAGCAGCATGTCGCGGGCGATCGCGCGCTCCGACCACGGGATTGCGTCGCGACCGCCCCGGCCGGGTTTGCATGCCGGAGGCGCTCTTGATAAGACGCTGCCTCCCACGATGGCCCCCCGTCTCCTGCGCGTGTCTCTGTCCCTGGCGATCGCGCTCGTGCTCGGCGCCTGCGTCGGGACTGCCCAGCGCACCGCGCCGTTTCGCTCGCGGCCCGACGTCGTCGTCGCCGGCGATCTGCGCGGGCCGTTCTCGGGCCGCGTCCTCGACGGTGCGACCCGGTCGCCGGTCACCGGCGCGCTGGTCTACGCGACCTGGAGCTTCGAGCGCGGCCACGGCCTCGCGATCGCGGCCGGCTACCAGGAAGCGGTCGCGTCGACCGACGCCAACGGCCGCTACCTGATCCCGCGCCTCGCCAGCGTGCCCGCGGGCACCCGCCTCACCGACTTCCGCCTGGTCATCTACAAGCGCGGCTTCGTCGCGTACCGCAGCGATCGCCGGTTCGGCGACTTCGGCGCGCGCCGCGACTTCGCGCAGCATTTCAACGCGATCGAGCTGGAGCGCTGGCGCGCCGAGTACTCCCACGGCCGCCACGTCCGCTTCGTCGGCGGCGGCGGCGTGATCGCCGCGGTCACCGGCTGGGAGGTCGAGGCCGCGATCGTCGAGGCCAGCGAGCGCGGCGGCGAGCTGCCCGGCGCCGATCGCGTCGGCCCGTACCTGGTCGCGGCCCAGCTCCTCACCGCCGCCGACATCTCGGCCCGCACCAAGTACGACGGCACCTTCGAGACCGGCCCGCTCAGCGACGAGCCCGACACGTCGATCTACTCGTCGCAGCACTACAAGGCGCTCAACCGCAACGAGAGCTGGGACGTCGCGGTCCGCATGTGGCGCCTCGATCCCGCGGCGGCGCTCGATCGCTACGACGAGCTGCGCAGCGGCCTGAAGCAGATCGAGGAGCGCGACGAGATCGCGTCGAAGTCGCTGCGCGCGATCGAGAATGACATCTTCGGCGTCGCGTTCCTCGACGGCCAGCGCGGCGTCGTCGTGCTCATCACCTGCGGCAAGAGCCAGTGTCCGAAGCCCGAGGACGCGGTCAGCCTCGGCCAGACCATCCACCGCCGCATCCGCGAGCTGTGGCCGCTCACCCGTCCGCTCACCGTCGGGGGCAAGCCATGACGTCGATCCTGTCGCGCTCGCTCCTCGCCGCGGTGCTCGTCGCCGCGATCGCCGCGCCGCGCGCCCACGCCTGGGAGACCACCACCAGCGTCGGCCTCGCCGAGCAGGCCGCGCTGGCGGGAGATCTCGACGGCTGGCTGCGATCGCTCGGCTTCTCGGGCGGCATGTTCGAGACGCTGACGGTGCCGCCCGCCGACGCGCCGACCCTGTTCGAGGTGCTCGGCCGGCATCCGCCGATCGACGGCTACGTCCCCGACACCCGCGGCCAGCAGACCGCGCTGGCGTGGCTGCTCGCGGGTGCGGCGCTGGCCGACGCGACGCCGGTCTGGGCCGCGAACCACTTCTACGATCCCAGCACGGGCGAGGGCTGGCGCGCGCCGGGCCGCGATCTGGTCGAGCAGGCGACCGACCTCGCGAACCGCGTCGTCGAGACCCCGGCCCGCGGCGTGGCCGCGCCCGACTGGGCGGCGAGCCCCGACAACCCGATGGGCCTGGTCGGCTTCCTCGATCAGTACGAGAAGGCGATCCGCACCGCGACGCCCGGCGAGCGCGGCCGTCACCTCGCGGGCGCGCTGGTCGCCGCGGGGGCGGTGCTGCACACGCTCGGCGATCTCGGCTCGCCGACCCACGCCCGCGGCGACGCGGCGGCGCACCGCGCGCCGATGAGCGACATCCCCGGCGACGTCGGTGCGCGCTTCGAGCGGCTGGCCGCGATCGCGTGGGGCCGCCTCGGCGTGCCCGCCGCCGCGACGATCGCGCCGCGCCCGCGGTTCCGCGACTACTTCACCAGCGACGCGGTGGCGACGACCGCCGCGGCCTCGACCTTGCCGTCGACCCCCGGCGCGGTCGGCGACACCACCGCGGAGCTCGGCCTCGCCGACTGGACCGCACGCCACTTCTTCTCCGAGGGCACCTTGCCCCGCCCGGTCGACGTCGGCCGCAGCAGCCGCCACTCGTTGCCCGCGGCGCTGACCCGCTCGCTGCGCCGCCCGGCGCCGACGGTGCCGAAGAAGCAGCTCGGCATGGTCAACGCGGCGCAGGCCCGCGGCACCGCCCTGCGCGACGCGACCGGCACCTGCCTGGCGCGCTACCGCGTCGAGCGCGGCCGGCTGTCGTGGTGGCTCGACGACGACTGCGAGCTCGAGCAGGCCGCGGTGATCCTGCCGATCGCGGCGGGCTACGAGGCCGCGCTCTTGCGCTGGCTCAGCCGCGGTCAGCTCGCGGTGGCGAGCGCGGCGTCCGGCTCCGACGCCGCCACGGGCAGCCGCGCGGTCGCGGCGTCGGCGCGCGGCCTGGCGCTCGGCGCCGGGACGCTGACGATCCTCGCCGAGGACGGCCGCGGCATCCGCACCGTCGTCAGCACCACGGCGATCACGTCGGCGATCGACGGCGCGGCGCTGGCGACCGCGTCGGTCCCGGCCGACGCCCGCTACGCGATCGCGCTGTACCGCGGCGTCGACAGCGTCGGCGAGCCCGTGGTCGCGGTCGGCCGCCTCGATCTGCCGTGACGTCGTGAGTCGCAAGGGCAAGCGCGGCGGCGCCTCGGCGCGGGACGACGACACCACCGTCGATCGCATCGTCGCGGCGCTCGAGCGCTGGCCCGACGGCATGCACGATCTCGGCGAGCCGCGGGTCGACGTGCCGCTCGACTGGCCAGCCGCGGTGTCCGACGTCTACCTCGCGTTCGACGGCGGCCGGCTGTTCAGCGACAGCGTGTCGCTGGTCGCGATCGACGACGCGCCGGCGTGGGACGAGCACGGTCGCCTCGCGATCGCCGAGTGGCTGAGCGAGCCGATCTGGGTCGATCGCGCGGGCGCGGTGTGGCGGCTCGATCCCGAGACCGGCGACCCGGTGATCGACGGCACCGCGTTCGATCGCTGGCTGCACGGCGCGATCGACGCGACCGCGCTGCTGTTCGAGGACGACGGCGAGTTTCGCGACGACGTGTTCACCGACGGCGGCGACCTGATGCCCGAGGTCGCCCTGGCCCAGGCCAAGGCCCAGGTGCGGCGCGACGCCCGGGCGCCCGGTCCGCGCTGGCGCCTGGCGCGGCAGCTGGTGGCGCGCGGCGAGCTCGACACCGCGCGGGCCGAGCTCGAGGAGGTCGTCGCGCGAGCGCCGACCCTGCCGTGGGCGTGGCTCGATCTGGCCCGGCTGTCGGAGCGGCTCGGCGCGCTCGCGGGCGCGGCCGACGAGGCCGAGGCCGCCGCCGACGCCGATCCTGGCCACGAGCATCGCGCCCACTTCTTCGCCGAGGCCGCGCGCCTGGCCGCGGTGGCGGGCGACGAGCCGCGTCGCGCCCGGCTCGCGGTCGCCGCGCTCGCGGTCGATCCGACGCTGATCGCGAGCCAGCTCGCCGGCGCCGAGGATCGCATCACCGACGGCGAGCTCACCGCCGCCGCGCACCTGGTGGCGCTGGCCCGTGCGGTCGCGCCGCGCGATCTGACCGCGCTCGATCTGGCGCGCCGGCTCGAAGCCGCGCGTCGCATCAACTGAGATCGGCGGCCAGCGCGTCGACGATGAGGGTCCAGCCGTGGACGTGGGCGCGCCGATGGTCGTCCTCGATCCCGACGTGCTCGAGGACCAGCCGGGTGTGGCCGACCGCGACCGGCTCGAAGCGCAGCGTGACCTGGCTGTGGTCGCCCGCGACGTGGGATCGCCAGGTGAACACCAGCCGCGCGTGCGGCGTGATCTCGACGTACTCGCCACGATGCGGCAGCTCGGTGTCGCCCGCGATCATCATGATCAGGAAGGCGCCGCCGACCCGGGCGTCGACCTCGACCGGGCCGACCCGCATGCCCACCCCCGGGCACATGAACCGCGCCAGCGCGCGCGGATCGAGCCAGGCCTCGAACACCACGCGCGGCGCCGCGGGAATGATCCGCTCGATCGTGATGGTCGTCATGACTTCCCTCGTCGCGCGCGCGTCGTGTAGTCCACCAGCGCGTCGAGGCGCTCGCTCCAGAAATGGTGGTGAAAGTGGAGCCACTGATACGCCGGCTGCAGCGCCGGCCAGCTGACCGAGATCCAGTGGACCCGGCCGTCGACGCGGCGGGTGACGAGGCCGGCGTCCTCGAGCACCTTGACGTGCTTGGAGACGCCGTTCTGGGTCATCGCGAACGCCTTGCCGACGTCGCCGACCTTGAGCTCGCCGGCCTCGCGCAAGAGCGCGATGATCTGTCGCCGCGCCGGATCGGCGAGGCAGTGGAACACCTGATCGAGGGCGTCCTCGTCGCGGGCGCGCCGCCCGCTCATCCGATCCCCGGGCGCCGCACGCCGATCAGATCGCGAGGTCGTTGGGGAACGGCCGACCGGCGCCGGTCTCGATCTGATCGCGCAGGCTCAAGAGGAACGTCGCCCACTTCATGCTGCAGTGGGCGAAGTGATCGTTCGATTCCCTCCATGCGCGGTGACCGAACCGCAGTGTAGTACGGCCGTTGTCCTCGGTGAGGTCGAAGGTCAGCTGAGTGCCGACCCAGTCGGGGTTCGATCGGGTGCAGCGCCACGCCACCCGCTTGGCCGGCTCGAGCCCCTCGACCTGCATGTGGATGGCGTGCTTGCCGAAGTGGAACTCGAGGTGCTCGCCGACGGCGCTGGCGCCGCTCGTCGTCGACGTCCACCAGGTCGCGAGCCCGGGTACGGTCGCGAGCGCGCGGTAGACGGTGTCGGCCGGGGCCTGGATGTGGATCTCGTGAAGGATGTCGGTCATCGGATGTCCTCGGTGGGGTAAACACACAACCAAATGGTTGTACAACCATTTGGTAGTGTATCACTCGACCGCTGTCAAGCCCGACCGACCGCCCGCCCCACCGGCGGGGCGTTACAGCGCCGCGAGGAACGCGACCAGATCGGCGCGCTGACCGTCGGTGAAGACGAAGCCGAACTCGAGCTCGTAGAGCCGGACCACGCCGTCGAGGGACCGCTCGCCGCGCCGCCACGCTTCCGGAAATCCGTCGGCGCGCTGTTCGTGCGCGGCTACCTCGCGTCGTTCCCGCCGCCCTACGAGCTGCGCGACTTCGCCGATCGCGACGCCGCGCTGGCGTGGCTGGGGCACCCGTGCTGCGCCGCGGAGCTCGACGAGCTCGACCAGGCGCGCCTCGATCTGCTGGCGCGGCTGCGCGGCTGGCTCGATCTCGCCGACCTGTCGGGCGCGACGCTCGAGCGCGCGGCCGAGGGGCTCGCGGTCACGCCGCGCACGCTGCAGCGGCGGCTCGCGATCGCGCAGACCCGGTTCGCGGTCGAGGTCAGCCTCGCCCAGATCGGGCGAGCCCAGCGCCTGATGCGCGATCCCGATCGCAAGCTGTCCGACATCGCGCTCGAGGTCGGCTGCGCGACGCCGTCGTGCTTCAGCGATCTGTTCCGCCGGATCGTCGGCGTGACGCCGAGCGAGTGGCGGCGGCGCTGACGATCAGAAGCCGATGCGGTGGCGCCACGACACCTGGGCGCCGGGGCCGAGCCGGGTCGCGCCGACGACGTCGCGGACGCAGGCGACCACGCGATCGGGGAGATCGGTGGCGACGATGTTGAGGTAGCGGATGGTGCCGCTGGCCTGCACGCCGATCTCCAGCTCGACGTGGGTGCCGTCGGCGAGGCCCTGCTTGGCGAGCGAGCGCACGCAGCCGCGGAGCCGGGTCTGATCGATCGTGCGGGTCAGCTCGACCAGGCGGGCGCGGCGCGCGGCGGCGGTGCCGCTGGCGGCCAGGGCGGGCTCGGGCTCGGCGGTGGCGAGGACGATCGGCCGCTCGGCCGAGGCGGCGTCGACCTCGACCCAGCGACCCGGGCGGGCGCGGCCAGCGCCGTCGGTGCTCTCGACCATGTGGCGGCCCGGCGGCACCCGGCGCCACAGCGAGCCGTGGCCGATCGCGACGCCGTCGACGGCGACCAGCTGGCCGGCGGGCGCGACCAGCGACAGCCCGGCGGTGGTCCGGTAGATCGTCGCCGGATCGGTCCACTGCGGCAGCGCGGCCGGCCGCGCCGCGAGCAGCTCGGCCAGCTCGGCCTCGGCCATCGGCCGCGCGGCGCGACCGAGGACGGGATCGTGATCGGCGACCTCGAGGGCCTGGCCGGCGCCGAGCTCGACCGCGGCGACGCCGTCGGTCGACACCGCGACGCGACCGTGCTCGCACGCAACCGCGACGCGATCGTCCTGACGCTCGACGCGGAACGCGGTGCCGCGCACCTCGATGGTCCGGGCGCCGGCATGGACGACGAAGCGCTGGCCGGGCGCGCGGTGGCTGACCTCGACGTCGACGCGGCCGGCGTCGCCGAGCGCGAGCTCGATCGCGGCGTCGTCGAATCGCGCCAGCACCACGGACGAGTGCGGGCCGACCGTGAACGTCGAGCCGGCGCCGAACTGCGCCGACAACCGGCCGCCGTCGGTGGTGAGCCGATCGCCGGCGCCGATGGCGTGAGCGCCGATCGCGTTGCCGCCGACGATCGCGCGGCCGTCGGCGGTGGCGATCGCCCCGCCCGCCTCGACCAGCGTCACCACGCCGATCAGCGGGATCGGCGCCGCGACCGGCGGCGCAGCGACCGGCAGCGGCCGCACCGCGATCGGCGCGTCGACGGCGGCGGGCGACGCCGGATCGCGGAGCTGCCAGCCGACGATCGCGACCGCGGCGGCGAGCCCGAACGTCGGCACCGCGAGCGTCCACCGCGAGCGGCGCGGCGGCGGCGCGATCGGGATCGCGGTCTGCGATCCGGTGCCGATGGTCCAGTAGGTCTGCGCGCGGATCCGATCCCAGCGCAGCTCGGGCGCGGGCCGCGCCGCCAGCGCCGGGAACGCCTCGCGGCCCGAGCGCACGCGATCGAAGGCCTGGCGACACCCGGCGCAGTCGTCGACGTGGCGGAGCGCGCGCGCGGCCCCGCGGCCGGTCAGCGTGCCGGCCGCGAGCGCGGCGAGGCGATGCGGCGCGACGTGACTCACGGCTCACCTGCGCCGTCGACCGGCTCGGCCGCGAGGATCGCGTAGAACTCGCGGCGCGCGTAGAACAGCCGAGTCCGCACCGTCACCGGATTCGAGTCGACGAGGTAGGCGATCTCTTTCAGATCGCGGCCCTCGATCTCGTGGAGGTAGAGCACGATGCGCTTCTTGGGCGGCAGCTTCTCGAGGGCGGCGTAGACCCGCTCCTGATCCTGGCGGCGCTCGAGGGCGCGCTCGGGCGACTCCGGCCGCTCGACCAGGCTGGAGTCGTTCGACGCCAGCTCGAGATCGGCGACCGCGATCGGCGGCGGCCGCCGCGACCGCGTGCGCATCTTGCCGAACGCGACGTTCACGCAGATGCGGTAGAGCCAGGTCGACAGCTGGGCCTCGTGGCGAAAGCTGGCGAGGCCGCGGAACGCGATGACGAAGACCTCCTGCACCAGATCGTCGAGCTCGCCGCGATCGCCGAGCACGCGGTAGAGGTTGGCGGCGACCGCGCGGCGGAAGCGGTGGTACAGCTCGTCGTGGGCGGCGCGCTCGCCGGCCTTGCAGCGCGCGACCAGCGCGCGCTCGTCGATGCGACCCAGCGGGCTCGCTGGCGGGTCGCTTCGATGCGGAGTCTTGGCCACGACGGCAAGCATAGCTGGACGCACCTCTCCAGCGGTCAGTGTCCGGATCACGCGGGAAGGTTCACCCGGCGGATCGCGGCAGATCGTCCGAAGAATTCTCGCCGCTTACCGGCGGCCAGACTACCGACGGCCAGACTACCGACGGACCGGCCGCGCCTCGAAGCCGAGGTCCTGATCGATCTGGCAGCGCAGGACGTCCTCGTCGCCGTCGGCGGTGAGCGCGCACGGCGCGATGTCGTCGCCCGCGTCGAGCTTGGGCAGCTTGATGTGGACCAGATCGCCGGCCGCGTCCCAGGTCCCGCGGTAGGTGACCTTCTCGCGCATGCCCGAGCAGCTGGTGCGCAGCATCAGCGTCAGCTTGCGATCGCGCGAGAACGTGAGCTTCATCTCCGGTCGATCGCACGGGACGATCGCCTGCTCCCACAGCCCGCCGAGCCCCATGACCCGCTCGTAGGTCGTGGTCGGGGGCCGATCGAAGCCGACCGCGGCGCGGAACCGCGCATCGCCGACCAGCTTGGCGAAGGCGCGCTCGGTGCGGGCCTCGATCAGCCACTCGATCGCGTCGGGGCGCGGCGACGCGACCAGGATCTCGAGCCGGGTCAGCGCGGCGTCGGTGCGCTTGGCCGCGACCTCGGCGACCGCGATCCGGTAGTGGGCCTCGGCGTGGGCGGCGTCGGCGGCGAGCACCGCGGTCCAGGCCTTCACCGCCGCCTTGCCGTGGGTCTTGCGCGCCTTCGCGGCCAGCTTCGCGACCGCGGTGTCGGCGGTCGGCGCGACCGGCGGCGTGACCGGCGTGACCGGCGCGGTGATGACCGCCTCGCCGCCGCGGCCGACGCCGCGATCGAAGCCGACGACATCGTGGACCTCGCGACCGGCGCGGCGCACCGCGTACTCGACGATCACGATGCGCTCGGTCGGCGAGCGCCAGACGTCGACGATCGACGCGACCGGATCAGGTGCGTCCCACGCCAGCACCGCGGCGCCGGCCTTGGTCTCGACGGTGATCGTGCGGCCCTTGGCCTTCGCGACCAGCTCGGCCTTGGGCCCGCGATCGGCCGACGGCATGCGGGTCGACAGCCCGGCGACCTCGTCGGTCGGCGCGGTGTGGCAGGCCGGCATGCCCTTGGCGACACCCGCGGTCACGACCAGCGGCGTGCAGACCCGGGTCGGGCCGACCACGTACGACTTCTCGTTGGCGGCGATGCCGTTGAGCGAATCGGCCTCGGCCGACGACGCCGCGAGCACGAGCCCCAGCCCGACGAGCCGGGTCGAGCGCGCCGAGCGCGCCGCGTTGCGCCGCGAGGAGATCATGCTCGGGGAATAGCACAGCGACCGATGCCGCGCCGCGGCGTTCGTTGTAGGGTGGGGCCGTGATCCGCGACGTCGTCGCCGCCGTGACCCGGGCCTCGGCCGCCATCGATCGCGGCGTGGTGCGGATGATGGAGCGACGCATGGCGGGCAGCGCCGATCGCCAGCGCGCCAGCGTCCCCGACGACGCCCACGCGCGACTCACCGACCTCGCGCGCCGCTACGGCGACGGCACCCTCGGCCTACCGAGCGGGTTCTTCCCCGCGCCGCCGCCGCCCAGCGTGCGGGCGCGGCCAGTCGACGCGCGGGTCGAGCACCTGACGTGGGCGTCGGGCTATCGGCCGTTCCTCGACGAGCATCGTGAGGACCATCACCGCTGGATCGAGAACGCCACCGCCCACGCGCGGCTCTATCGCGGCGAGCCCGGCGGCGCGCCGCGACCCGCGCTGGTGTTGCTGCACGGCTGGGGCGGCGGTGCGTGGTGGCTCGAGGAGCGCGCGTTCGCGGTCTCGTACTGGGTGAGCCGCGGCTTCGACGTCGCGGTGTTCCAGCTGCCGTTCCATGGCGAGCGCGCCCCCGCCGCGGCCGGCCGCGGCCCGCGATCGGGCGCGCTGTTCCCGTCGCCGAACGTGGTCCGCACCAACGAGGCCTTCGGCCAGGCGATCTGGGATCTGCGCAGCCTCGGTCAGCACCTGCGCGGGCGCGGCGCGACCGCGGTCGGCGCGATGGGCATGAGCCTCGGCGGCTACACCACCGCGCTGTGGGCGACGATCGATCCCGCCCTCGACTTCGCGGTCGCGATGATCCCCGCGGTGAGCATGGCCGACCTGATGTGGCGTCACGGCGAGGACAGCCCGGCGCGGCGGCGCGCGGCGTCGGCGGGTGTGTCGGCCGAGCTGCTCGCCGAGGTGTTCGCGGTCCACGCGCCGACGACGCGGCCGGTGCTGGTGCCGCCCGCGCACCGCATGATCGTCGCCGGCGTCGGCGATCGCATCACGCCGCCCGATCAGGCCGAGCGGCTGCGCGCCCACTGGGGCGACTGCGCGATCCACTGGTTCCCGGGCGGCCACCTGGCGCAGGTCGGCCGCGGCGACGGCTTCCGCGCGATCCGCGCGCAGCTGGCGCGCGCCGGGTTCGGTGCCCCGGTCGGCTCGACCCGAGGCGCGCGATGAAGCCGTTCGGCGCCGCGGTGGCCGAGGGGCCGATCCTGTTCGACGGTGCGATGGGCTCCTTGCTCTACGAGCGCGGCGTGCTCCACACCCGCAGCTACGACGAGCTGGTGCTGTCGCAGCCCGAGCTGATCGCGCAGGTCCATCGCGATTACCTCGCGGCCGGCGCCCAGGTGCTCGAGACCGACACGTTCGGCGCCAACCGGATCGCGCTGGCGCGCCATGGCCTCGCCGATCAGATGACGACGATCAACCGCACCGCGGTGCGGCTGGCGCGCGAGGCGGCGCAAGGCCGCGCCTACGTCGCGGGCGCGGTCGGCCCGACCGGCGTGCGCTTCGCGATCGCGCCCGAGAGCGAGCGGCGCCGCGCCCGCATGGCGCTGGCCGAGCAGATCGACACGCTGGTGGTCGCGGGCGTCGACGTGATCCTGCTCGAGACCTTCCCGTCGATCCTCGAGCTCGAGCTGGCGATCGCGGTCGCCAAGGAGCGCGGCCCCCGAGTGCCGGTGATCGCGCAGCACGTGTTCGACGCCGCGTGCAAGGGCGACGGCGGCCTCGCCCCGGCCGAGGTCGCGGAGCGCCTGATCAGCGCGGGCGCCGACATCATCGGCGCCAACTGCGGCGTCGGCCCGTCGGAGCTGTACACGGTGGCGAGCGCGATGATCGGCCGCGGCCGCCCCGTGATCGTGCAGCCCAACGCCGGGCTGCCGTCGTCGGTCGAGGGCCGCACGCTGTACGTCGCCAACCCCGAGCACTTCGGCGTGTTCGCGCGGCGGCTGCTGAAGAGCGGCGTGCGCGCGATCGGCGGCTGCTGCGGCACCACGCCCGATCACACCCGCGCGATGGTCGGCGCGTTCCGCATGATGGGCGGCGTCCGGCTCGAGGCGCCCGCCGCCGCGCAGGCGACCGCGGTGCCGCACATCACCAGCGGGCAGACCCGCGTCGCCGCGGTGCCGCTGGCGCAGCGCAGCCGGCTCGGCGCCCGCATCGCGGCCGGCGAGTTCGTGGTGTCGGTCGAGCTGACCGCGCCCGGCGGCGTCGAGCTCGACAAGACCAAGCAACAGGTCGCGCAGCTCCTCGCCGCCGGCGTCGACATCGTCAACATCGCCGACGGTCCTCGGGCCTCGGCGCGCATGGCGAACCTCGCGGTGTGCGCGCGGCTCGCGCGCGAGACCACGGTCGAGCCGATCCTCCACGTCTGCGCCCGCGATCGAAACTTCCTCGGGCTGGTCGCGCACCTGCTCGGCGCCCAGGCGATGGGCCTGCGCGACCTGGTGATCATCACCGGCGATCCGCCGAAGATGGGCGACTACCCGTTCGCGACGCCGGTCTACGACGTCGACTCGATCGGCCTCCTGCAGATGGCGCGCGGGTTGAACGCGGGCTTCGATCCGGCCGGGAAGCCGATCGGCGCGGCGACGTCCTTCGTGCTCGCGACCGGCGCCGAGCCGGGCGCCCAGGACTACGAGCGCGAGCTGCGTCGCCTCGAGGACAAGAAGGCCGCGGGCGCCGAGCTGGTGATGACCCAGCCGGTCTACGATCCACGCACGCTCGAGCGCTTCCTCGACGACACCGCGCCGCTCGGCCTGCCGATCATGGTCGGCATCCTGCCGCTGGCGTCGTCGCGCAACGCCGAGTTCCTGCACAACGAGGTGCCGGGCATGGCGATCCCCGCCGAGATCCGGGCCCGGATGGCGCGCGCGGGCGCGGGCGTCGAGGGCCGGGCCGAGGGCCTGCGCATCGCCCAGGAGGCGCTCGGCGCGGTGGTGCATCGGGTCGCGGGCGCGTACATCATGCCGCCGTTCAACCGCGTCGAGGCCGCGATCGCGGTGCTCGAGGCGGCGAGCGAGCGGTGGAAGCCGTTGCCGGCGTGACCGCGGTCCAGACGTCCGCGCCGAACGCGATGACGCCGGTCGAGGCCCGGGCGTTCCACGGCGAGTGCACCGTCACCGACCTGCACGCCGACACCACGAAGCTCATGGACAAGCTGGGCTACGACCTCGCCGAGCGTCACGAGCGGGTGATGCCGACGCGGGTGAACGTGTTCGGCCACGTCGATCTGCCGCGGCTGCGCGACGGCGGCGTCGCGGCCCAGGTGTTCGGCATGTGGACGGTCCCGTACCCCGAGCGCGGCTGCAAGCGCGCGGTCGAGACCCAGCTCGACGCGCTCGATCGCGCGATCGCGGCGCACCCCGACGAGATCGCGTGGGCGCTCACCGCCGACGAGGTCGCCGCATGTCAGCGCCGCGGCCAGCTCGCCGCGATGGGCGGCATCGAGGGCGGCCAGGCCCTCGAGGGCGACGCCGCCAATGTCGAGCCCTTCGCGCGGCGCGGCGTGCGCGCGATCGGGCTCATGCACTTCTCGGCCAACGCCCTCGGCTCGCCCGCCAAGGGCCGCGGCGCCAAGGCCGATCAGGGCCTGACCGCGATCGGCCGCGACGTGATCCGCGAGATGAACCGCTGCGGCGTGATCGTCGATCTCGCGCACATCAACCGCAAGGGCTTCTTCGAGGCGCTCGAGCTCGGCACCGCGCCGCCGATGGTGACCCACACCGGCGTGATCGGCGTCCACGATCACTGGCGCAACATCGACGACGAGCAGCTGCGCGGCGTCGCGGCGAAGGGCGGCTGTGTCGGCATCATCTTCGCGCGCCGCTTCCTCGGCGCCAGCGGCCTCGACGCGGTGATCGATCACCTCCTGCACATCGTCGACGTCGCCGGCGAGGACGTGCCCGCGCTCGGCTCGGACTTCGACGGCTTCGTCGTGCCGCCGGTCGGGCTCGAGGACGTCGCCGCCCTGCCCAACCTCACCGCCGCGCTGTCGCGGCGCGGCGTCGCACCGCGCACGCTCGCCAAGATCCTCGGGGGCAACGCGCAGCGCGTGCTCGCCGACGTCCCTCCGACCGCCTACCTCGCAAGCCGCCCCTCATGATCGAACGTACCCGCCTCGCCGCCCTGTCGCTCCTCTTGGTCCTCGCCGCGTGCCCGCAGAAGGCGAAGTCGTCCGACAAGCAGGCGACCGGCGCGGGCTCGGCGTCCGACGCTGGCCCGACGTCGACCTTCGACGCCGCCGCGCGCGGACCCGCGGGCGATCCGGTCCTAGCGCCCGCGCTGCCGGTGCCCGCGGTGCCAGCCGGGCTGCCGGTCACGCCGCCGTCGACGATCACCGCCGACGAGCTCGCGCTCGGCGCGCTGTTGTTCCACGAGCCGCGGCTCGGCGCCGACGGCACCACCGCGTGCGCCAGCTGCCACGATCCCGCGCGCGATCACAGCGGCAGCGAGCCCCACGCCCAGACCGCGGCCGGCAAGCCCAACCTGCGGCGCGCGCCCGCGCTGTCGAACCTGCTGTGGACCCGCGAGCTGGGCTGGGACGGACGAGCGACCGATGCGGTGACGTTCCTGCGCAGCCACGCCGAGGGCCAGCTCGGCCAGTCGCTCGACGACGCGGTGGTGAAGCTCGCGGCGAGCCCGACCTATCGCGCGCATCTGGTGCGCGCCGCGGCGAACCGCGGCCGCGCCGAGACCGCGACCGCGGCGCTCCTCGCCTACGTCGTCACGCGCTACGACGGCAACGCACCCTGGGATCATCACGAGGCCGGGGTCGCGGGCGCGGTGTCGCCCGACGTCGTCGCCGGCTACGCGCTGTTCACCGGCAAGGCGCTGTGCGCGAGCTGCCATCCGCCGCCGCTCTACACCGATCAGAGCTATCACCGCCTCGGCCTGATCGCGTCGCCCGACGACGGCCGCGGCCGCGTCGATCCGGCGCAGCCGGGCGCGTTCAAGACCCCCGGCCTGCGCGGCGCCGCTCGACGCGCACCGCAGTTCCACGACGGCAGCGCGCCGCAGCTCGACGCCGCGATCGACTGGCACCTCGGCGGCGGCCGCGGTCAGGGCGCCGATCCCAGCGTGATCGATCCCGGCCTGACGCCGGTCGTGCTCACGCCCGAGGAGCGGGCCCAGCTCGGCGCCTTCGTCCGCGCGCTGACCGCGGCGAGCCCGCCGCCGCCGCGGCCGACCTTGCCGACGGACGTGCCGTGATGTCGGCGCCGTCGACGACCGCGCCGCTGTCGTGGTCGCACCGCTTCGAGCTCGCCCTCGGCGGCCTGGAGATGCGCACGATCGAGCGCGGCCTCGCCGCGGCGGCGCGGCTCGCCCCGACGACGATCGCGGCCGGCGGGCTCGCGCTCGCGGCGCTGGCGCGGCCCGGATCGGGCACGCCGGTCGTGCTCGTCCACGGCTTCGGCGGCGACAAGGAGACCTGGCTCCTGATGGCGCCGTGGCTGCGCCGCCACCCGCTGCTGCTGATCGATCTGCCCGGCCACGGCGGCTCGTCGCTGGTCGCCCGCGATCGCGCGACGCCAGCGGCGATGGGCGCCGCGGTGGTCGCGGCGCTCGACGCGCGCGGCATCGACCGCGCCCACCTGTGCGGCAACTCGATGGGCGGCGGCATCGCGCTGTGGATCGCGCGCAACCATCCGGCGCGGGTCGCGTCGCTGACCCTGGTCGCGTCGGTCGCCCCCGAGCTGGCCGAGAGCGAGCTGACGCGGGCGCTGGCCCGCGGCGAGAACCTGCTGATCCCCGGCACCGAGGACGCCGATCGGTTCATCAAGCTCGTCACCGAGAAGCCGCCGCGGGTGCCGCGCGCGGTGAAGCGATACGTCGCGGCGCGCCGCGCCGCCGCCCGCCACGTCCTCGAGGAGATGTTCCGCGGCTGGGTCGAGGCGTCGCCCGCCGACGGGCTGCCGCGCGATCTCGAGGCGATCGATCAGCCGACCCTGATCCTCCACGGCGCCCAGGATCGGATCATCCATGTCGACACCGCGCGCAAGGTCGCGACCCAGCTGCCGCACAGCCAGCTCCGCATCCTCGATGGCGTCGGTCACGTCCCGCAGCTCGAGGTGCCGCGGCAGATCGCGCGCCTGATCGCCGAGCACCTCGACGGTCTCCGGCCATGACGGTGCGGCCATCGGCGGTGTGGCGCCGCCTCCGGTGGTTCCTCGCGCTGCTGGCGCTGTGCACGCTCGCCACCTGCCCCGCCGCGATCCGCCGCTGCTCGATCGAGCAGGTCGCCGACGAGGCGCCCGCGCTGTTGCGCTACCAGGTCGCCCAGGTCCGCGCCCACGTCACCGCCCACGGCGCCCTGCCGGCGATCGTCGTCGGCCCGACCCCGCCGGTCGGGACCTGCTGCGCCAGCGGCGACACCTGCGGGCCCGACCCGACGCGGTGGATCGAGCCGGGCTGGCGGGCGCTGCGGTTCTCGATCGACGGCCGCCACCGCTTCTCGTACCAGGTGGCGCAGGACGGCGCGGCGCTGGTGCTGCGCGCGATCGGCGATCAGGACTGCGACGGCGTGGTCGCGACGTACCAGGTCACGCTCACGCTCGACGGCGGCACGCTGCGCGAGGCGTGGCGGCGCGACCAGCCGCTGGAGTAGTTGTCAAAAAACGCGAAATCCGCGCACGTTGCTGCGAGATGGCGTTGCATTTTCGCCAGCCAGTGTAGTAGCAATTCGCATTCTGAATCGGTCAGACCTTTCACGTAGGCCGGGGAATCAAATGCACAAAATTCGCGTTCTCGTCGTTGCTGCGTCGCTCACCGGCTGCGCCACCATCATGGCGGGCGGTCCCGACAAGATCGCTGTCCAGACCAACGTCCCGGCGACGGTCTATCTCGACGGGCAGCCAGTCGGAACGACGCCAGCCGTCGTGGTCCTCGACCGCAGCAAGAGCCAGGGCAACATCCGCATCGAGGCGCCCGGCTACCAGCCGGTCGTGCTGCAGCGGTCCAAGGAGATCCAAGGCTGGTTCTGGGGCAACCTGTGCATCGGCGGTCTGATCGGCATGGTCATCGATGCCGTCACCGGCGACATGAAGAAGTTCGACGACTCGCCGATCAACATCGCGCTCACGCCGATCGGCGCGGGTCCGTCCGCGTCACTGCCGCCGGTCGCCGCGCGCTGATCGACACCGTGTCCGAACGGCTCGCAGCGTGCCTCGCCGTCGCCGTTTTGGCGTGTGGTTCTCGGGCCAGCGTCGAGTCACCGGGCGATCCGTGCAACGGGCCGGTCGAGTTCGAGCCTTGGGATGCGCCCGCGGCGCGGGCACAACACGGCGTTCCTTCGTCGAGCGGTGGCCTCGCCGACGGATTGGTCGCGCTCTATCAGGCCGCTCTCCGCCGGCCCGATCTGCCGGGCCAGGGCTGTCCGTACGAACCGACCTGCTCGGTCTACACCCGGCGCGCGCTGGCGCAGTACGGTCCGATCGGTGTGCTCCTCGCGATCGATCGCATCATCTTCCGCGAACACCCGCTGGCCGGGATCAATCACCGCGCCGTCTGCGTCGGCGACCACTGGCACTGGTATGATCCTACGCCGTAGCGCCGCGGTCGTGGTGGCGGTCGCGATGGCCGCCGGGCTTGCTCAGGCCGACCCGCCGGTGCTCGACGACGCCGAGACGCAACGTCACGTCGCGCTCGCCGAACGCTTCTACCAGCGCGAGATGTTCTACCGCGCGATCGGCGTACTCGAGGAGCTGCGCCTGTTCGCCCCCACGTCGGCGCTACAGACCTGGGCGCATCTGCGGATCGCGATGGCCTACCAGCGCGGAGGCCAGTACACCGACGCGGTCGCCACCTACGACGCCCTGCTGGCCAGCCAAGCCGTCGCACCGCCCGACGCCGACTTGGCGCGGATCCAGCGCGCGGTAGCCCACGCCGAGCAGCTCGTGCACGAGCCCGATCGTCGCGGCGCCCGCGACGTGATCGCCGAGCTCGGACCGTTGGCCGACGCTGGCGGTGCGCCCGGCTTCCATGCGGCGTACCAGCGCGCACGGCTGGCCATGCTCGTCGGCGATCGCGCTGCCGTGACGCACTCGCTGGCCCAGGTTCGCGCGACCTGCACGCTGGCGGACGCCTGCGACCGCAGCGCGCGTCTGGCCGCTGCACTCGCCCTCCCGGCGCCGAGCCACCGCCATGCCCCGTTGGCGGTCGGGCTGTCCGTGGTGATCCCCGGCCTCGGCTCCATCTACGCGCGCCACTACGTCGACGGCATCTACTACGGCGGGCTCACGACGCTGGCCGCCCTCGGCGCGTACGACGTCTACGACCGTGGCGCTGGCCTCGGTCATCAGCGACCGACCTTCTGGGGCCTGGCCGGCCTCGCGACCGTGTTCTACCTGTCGAACCTGCTCCACGCGTACACCGCGACGCAGCGCTTCAACGCCGTCGAGCGGTATCGCTGGCAGGAGCGGATCTGGACCGAGTCGGAGCTGCCGCTGCCACTCGAGGCGCGGCCGGCACCTTGACCTACGGGCGCCGCGCCCGGAACACGAACGCGCCGCCGAGCCGCAGCTCCTCGTACTCGGCGAACCCGACCCGCGACAGCTGCGCCCGCAGCTCGCCGCCGGTGTAGCGGCGGATCCCCGCGGCGCGCGCGGCGATGCGGCCGAGCCAGGTCGGCGCTTCCGCGAACGTCGAGCCGACCAGGATGCCGCCTGGGCGCAGCACCCGGCGGACCTCGCGCAGCACCTGCTCGGCGTCGTCGTAGGCGTGGAGCGCGCCGGCGTTGTTGATGCCGGCGAACGCGGCGTCGACGAACGGCAGGTGATGGGCGTCGCTGCGCAGCAGCGCGACGTTGCCGTAGCCGCTCACCCGGCGCGACGCGACCTCGAGCATCGCCCGCGAGATGTCGAGCCCGACCACCAGCGCGCCGGGCGCGGCGGCGGCGAGCGCGCGGGTGAACAGGCCCGGGCCGCACGACAGATCGAGCCACGGCCCGGCCCGATCGTCGAGGGACAGCGCGCTCTTGTGGATGAACAGCTCGCCCGCGAAGCCGCCGACCGCCGCGCCCGCGCCGCGGCCGGCGAGGACCCGCACGAAGCCCGGGCGCCACACCCGCTCGTACAGCCGCGCGACGACCGCGCTCTCCATGAACCGCTGCTCCGACGAGTTGGGCGGGTGATCGCCGCGGCCCGACGCGGTCAGCAGGTCGACGAAGCCGTGGCTGGTGTCGAGCACGATCGCGCACGCCGCGCACTGCATCGTGCGCTTGGAGACGAACGTGCCGACGGCCTGGCAGCCGGGACAGATCAGGATCGAGGTGAGCTGCGGATCCAAGGCGACGTTTGTATCACCACGCGCCGCCGAGCACCGTGACCGCGAGGCCGCGGTCGCCAGCCTCGGTGCGGATCGGCGCGAGCGCGGGGCCGCCCATCGTCCAGGCGCCGGTCGAGCTGCGCCGCACCACCGCGGCGGGAGCATCGTCGACGGTGCTGGGCGACGCCGGCTCGGTGGTCCAGCGGAAGCCGAAGTAGATCCCGGCGCCGAGGCCGGCCATCGACAGCCAGCCGAACGCCTGCTCGTCATCGTCGACGCCGTCGTCGGCGACCAGCGCGTAGAGCAGCCACGGCGCGGCGGCGCCGACCGCGGCGATGCCGTTGACCTTGGCGAGGCGACCGGCCGAGACCTCGCGGCCGCGGGCGGCGACGTGACCGATCACGTAGCCGCCGGCCGCGCCGAGGGTGCCGTTGAGGGTGTAGGCCTCGGTCTCGGCCGGGGCGATCGCGAACGCGAGCGCGATCGCGGCGGTGGTGCCCCAGCCCGCGACCGAGTCGATCAGCGCGGCGTCGCCGACGGTGAGCTCGGGGGTGCGGAGGAGCGACGCGACCAGGCCGCCGCCTACCGCGCCGAGCCCGACGCCGACCGCGACATCCGAGGCGGTGGTCGCCTCGAGGCCGCTGACCACGTCGGCGAACAGGCCGCCCGCGATCGCGCCCCACACCACGCCGCTGCCGATCGCGTGGGCGGCGGCGCGGTCGTAGCCCTTGCGGTGCGCGGCGTAGCGGCCGAGCAGGCCACCCGTCACCGCGCCCGCGGCGGCGAGGCCGATCGCCGGGCCGGCGTCGTCGACGCCGTACAGCCCGAGCGCGAGGGCCGCGCCTGCGGTCGCGCCGTAGATCGCCAGCGCGGTCGCGCCCGACGTGCTGCGCGCGGGCGGCGGCGGCGGCGGGTCGAGCTCGTCGAGGACCGGCGGCCGCACGTCGGCCGGCGGCGCGATCGGATCGGGGACCGGGACCGGGCGCTCGCCGATGCCGAGCTGGCGGTTCAGTGCCTCGAGCAAGCGCGTGGCGGCGTCGTGGGTGGGGCCGCTGGGCCGACGCTGCATCGCCTCGATCACCAGCTGCTTGGCGTCGGCGTAAGCGCCCTCGGACTTGAGCACGCGGGCGCGATCGAGCAGCGCGACGGCGACCGACTCGTCGAGCTCGACGTCGGCGGCGGCGGCGGGATCGACCGCGGCCGGATCCGGCGGCGGTGCGTAGGGATCGAGGGGCTGCGCCGCGGCGGTCGCCGCGCCCAACAGCAGCGTGGCAGCGACGACGACGAGCCTCACCCGACCGGAGTATCACCCCGCCGCCGTCGGTTCAACCCGTCCCGCGCCGGGCCGACCCGAACGCGACGGCGATCACGGCGTCGGCGGCGGCAGCGACACCGTCACCATGGGCGACGTGCCGCTGGTCGCGGGCACGCTCTGCTTCCAGGTCTTGCGATAGAAGAACAGGAACAGCACCGACACGATCGACAGGACCGGCACCGCGAACAGCGCGCCGATGAGGCCGTAGCTCTTCTCGCCGAGGATGAGAGAGAAGATCACCAGCACCGGGTGGATCTTGGCGGCGGTGCCGATGATCTTGGGGTTGAGGAAGTTGGCCTCGACGAAGTGGATCGCGACGATCCACGCGACCATCGCGACGCCGCGGGCGATGTCGAGGCCTTCGTCGCCCGACACCAGCGCGACCAGCACGATCGGCACCGTCGACAGGATCGAGCCGAAGATCGGGATGAGGCTCATCGCCGCGGCGACGAACGCGAGGATGATCGGATACTTCACGTCGAAGATCATCAGGCCGATGTAGGTGAAGATGCCGTTGATGAGGCAGATCAGCAGCTGGCCGCGGATCACGCCGGACAGGCCGCGATCGATGCCGGCGATGATCACGTCGTAGTCGTCGCGCACGTCGGGCGGGAACAGCCGCCGCATGAATGAGTGCACCTTCTCCATGTCGATCAACATGAAGGCGCCGATCATCAGCACCAGGAAGAAGGTGAAGATGCCCTTGATGACCGCGCCGACCAGGGCCTGACCGAAGCGGAACAGGTCATCGACCTGCGACTGCAGCCCCGACATCGCCTTGCCGAGGTACGCGCGCAGCTTCTCCTCGAGGGTCTGGGCCTCGGCCAGCTGCTGCGACGGCACCAGGCGCCAGCCACCGCCGGGCTCGGGCTTGAGCAAGATGCCGCTCGGCGACACCTGCATCGCGTAGGTCCCGTCGGGCAGCGGCGTCAGCACGAACGCGGTGCCGGGCGGGTGCGGCACGTCGGGCACCAGCGGCGCGATCTCGGGCTTGAGCTCGGTCGACGCCAGCGACGGGAACCGCTGCTCGAGGCGCTTGGCGACGGTCGGGATCCACTGATCGTTGGCGCGCTGGTACAGCGCCGGCGCCTCCTTGCCGATGCGCGCGACGTCCTTGTAGAGCCGCGGCATGAACAGCACGAAGAACCCGACGATCGCGCCGATGAAGATCAGGTAGCAGGTGATGATCGCGAGGCCGCGCGGCATGCGGCGGGTGCCGTCCTTGCGCTCGGCCATCCACCGCACCACCGGCGCGAGGATGTACGCGACCAGCGCGGCGAACACGAACGGCAGCAGCACGCGGCGGCCGAGGTACGCGACGATCAGGACGAAGATCGTGAAGCCCCAGCGCCGCACCACGCGGCGCACCGGGCCGCCCGGGCGAAACGGATCGCTCGAGCTCGCGGGCGCGGCGTGGGAGCCGGTCTGCGTCGGCACCGTCGAGATCGGGCCGGTCTGCATCGGGTCCGCAGGGACGGGTGGTTCGGCGGCCATTCCCGCGCGAGTCTACGTCCGATTCTTCCGCCGCACACCCGACCAGGCACCCGAGATCCATCCACCGACGCGGCCGAACACCGATCGCCGCGCCGCGCGCGTCGACAGCTCGGTCGCGGTGAGCCCGTGCTCGATCGCGCCGTCGGGCAAGCCCTGATCGGCGCGCTCACCGAGGAGCGCGACGCCGCCACCGCGACGCTCGGCGCGACGCTCGCGCGGCGCCGGCCGCACCGCCTCGGCGCGATCGCGGCCGATCTCGGGCGCGGCGGTCGCCCAGCGCCGACAGCCGCCGCACCGCCACGCGAACTGATCGCCGCGCTGACCGCAGTGACGGCAGCGCCACGCCGCACCATCGGCCCACGCCAGCGCGCCGACCAGCGCCGCGAGCTCGCGCCGATGCGCGGCGCCGTCGTCGGCGGCGAGCGCGATCCGCGCCGCGGCGAGCCGACCCGGGAGATAGCCGGGCGCCTCGATCGCGATCGCGTCGAGCCGGACCCGTCCGGCCACCGGATCGACCGTCGTCGTCGCGCCCGCCGCGGCGAGCGCGAGGTGCGGCGAGTGCGACGACTCCGCGAGCTCGACCAGCGTCGCAGCGAGGGCATTCGTCGGCGCGCGGACGAGGGCGACGGACGGCCCCGCCACCGGAGCCGCATCCGTAACCGTTGCCGTATCCGTAACCGTTGCCGTATCCGTAACCGTATCCGTGACCGTCGCCGTGACCGTCGCCGTGACCGTATCCGTATCCGTTGCCGTTGCCGTGACCGTAGCCGTGACCGTATCCGTTGCCGTGACCGCAACCGTATCCGCGCTCGCCGCCGCCACATCCTCATCCAGCTCCGTCGCGATCGCCGCCCGCTCCCCCTCCCCGCTCGCGAGCTGCACCTCCGCCGCCGCCAGCCCCGGCACCAGATAGGCCGCCAGCTCGGGCGCCGCGATCAGCGCCTGCCGCAGCCGCTCGCGCGCCGCCTTCGGGTTGCCGCGCGCCGCCGCCAGCTCCGCCGCCGCGGCGAAGAAGTGCGGCGACTCGACCACCACCCGCGCGTCGCGCAGGAGCTGCTTCGCGCTATCCAGATCGCCGTCGGCGATCGCCTGCTGCGCCGCCGCGCACAGCAGATGATGATGCCGCCGCGGCGGCGGCTCGCCGCGCAGCTTCGCGAGCCGGGTCCACGCCGACGACGCCTCGGCGAACCGGCCCTGCTCTTCGTACAGCCCGCACAGCGCGCGCAGGGCGCCCTCGTGGCCGGGCTCGCCCGCGATCACCTGCTCGAGGGCCTTCACCGCGCGGCGCGGCATGCCGGCGGCGCGAAAGTCGAGGCCGAGCTCGTAGAGCGCGCGCTGCCGCAGGCGGCTGGTCGCGCCCTCGCGCACGGCGAGCGACTGATGCACGCGGATCGCGCGCTCGTGCTCGCCGCGGCCGCGGAACAGCGCCGCCAGCGCGAAGTACGGCTCGCTGTCGTCGACGTTGTCGTCGACGACGCGGCGCAGCTCGTCGATCACGGTGTCGTGATCGCGGGCGATGAGATGCGTGAGCGCCCGCAGGTACGCGCGGCCGTGACGGGCCTGCCGCTTGACCATGCGATCGTCGGGCACGTAGTAGCGGCCGAGCAGCACGCCCGCCGCGAGCGCGCCGAGCCCGACCAGCAACACCAGGAGCGCGGCCATCATGACGCGTCGCGCTCGTCCTCGGCGTCGACCGCGCGATCGATCGCGGCCAGCACCTTGGCCGCGCCCGCGTTGGGCAGCTCGGGCAGATCCTCGAGGGGCGACGGCTCGACCAGCGGCAGGTTGCGCAGCCGCGCCAGCTCGCGCTCGAGCCGCGACACCAGCGCCTCGTACTGCCGTCGCCGCCACACGTAGTACATGCTCCACAACAGCAGCGCCGCGAGCGCCAGCGTCGCGATCAGCCATCCCGCGATCAGCGCGGGCAGCCAGATCTGCACCCGATCCTCGGGCGCGAGGTCGGCGAGCCACGGCGGCACATCGACCGCGATCCACGCACCGTTGGCGACCAGGAACAGGCCGACCACGATCCCGAGCGCGACGAAGGCGAGCGTCGCGGTCGCCTTGGCTGCGATGCGCAGCCATCGGATCACGGCGCGGTCCTCATCGCGCTCGACTCTACACGACGCCGGTCCGGCCCGTCAGGATCCGGGCGTTGGCGAGTCGGCGGGCCTCGGCCTCGCCGCGCATCGCCGACCACAGCGCCGGGTTGTGCGAGACGATGTCGTAGAAGTCGCGCGGCGGCAGCACCGCCAGCTCGCACGGTCCGTGGGCGATCACGCTCGCCGACGCGGCGTCGCCCGACAGCAGCGACATCTCGCCGAAGTAAGCGCCCTCGCCGAGCGAAGCCAGGAGCGTGGCGCGGCGATCGCCCTGATCGCGCACCACCTCGACCGCGCCGAGCACGACCAGGTACAGCCCGCCCGCGCGCTCGCCCTGGCGGATCACCGCCTGGCCGGAGTCGATGTGCATCGGATGGAACCGCGCGAGGATCGCGGCGCGCTGATCGGCGGGCACGGTCTCGAACAGCGGCGTCGTGATCAGCAGGTTCGACACCAGCCGCTCGCGGTAGAACGTCTCGAGCGCGGGGCCGACCTCGGGGAACGCCGCCGCCAGCTCGCGCAGCAGGAGCCGCGGGATCTCGTAGATCTCGCACTCGGTCACCGCGGCGACGGTGGCGTGGCGTCGCCGATCGGCGAGCAGCGCGAACTCGCCGAACAGCGAGCCGTCGGACAGCCGCGCCAGCTCGATCACCTCGCCGTCGGCGAGGCGCTTGCGCACCGCGACCTCGCCGGCGACGATCACGTAGCAGGCGTCGCCCATGTCGCCCTCGCGGATCACGATCTCGTCGGGGTCGTAGGACTTCACCACCGCGCGGCGCGCCAGCTCGGTGGCCGCCTCGGCCGGCAGCATCGCGAACACCCCGAGCGGGCCCTCGAGGGTCGAGCCGTCGGGGCCGAGCTGCGCCAGGGTCGCCTCGAACGGTCGCTCGCCCGCGAACTCGACGGTGCCACGATCGGCGAAGTCGTCGGCGGTGCGCAGCCGCGGCAAGGTCGGCGACGGCGACGGCGCCGGCGGTGTGGTCGGCTCGTCGTCGTCGAGCGCCGGATCCATCGCGGGATCATCGTGCCCCCCCTCTGACGACCCGACCTCGGGCAGCGCGACCTGCACCGGATCGGTCGCGAGCCCGTCGAGGCTCGAAGTGTCGAGCAGATCGAGATCGCGCGGCGACAGCTTGGGGCGGCGCCGCGTCACCATCTCGGCCGCGAAGTCGGCGCTCGACGGCCGCTCGCCCGACTGCGACGCCGACGCCTGCGCCACCGCCGAGACCGGCGTCAGCGGCGTGCGCTTCACGGTCAGCGGGATGACGGTGTCGGGATCCTCGCGCAGGTGCGGCATCTCGACGATGCTGTCGCGGGTCTCGTGCAGCGCCATCGGCGGCGGCAGCGGGGTCTCGAGATCGGAGCTGCTCAGGCGCGGCAGCGGCGTCGCGCGCTCGGGCACCGACGGCGCGCGCGGCGGCGGCGGCGGCGGCGGCGGCACCCGCTTCACCGTCGACTGCATCGGGTTGTCGGTGCGCGACGGCGGCGGCGTGGTCGCCGGCGGCGCCACGATCGCCGGCGCGGGGCCGAGCGGCGGCGGCCGCGTCGTCGAGGTCCGCTCGAGGTGGACCAGCATCCCGTACAGCTCGCCGTCCTCGGGCGCCAGCTCCAGCGCCGACCGGCACACCGCGGCGGCCTGACTGGCCCGGCCCTGCTCGGCGTAGGCCCGCGCGACCGAGCGATACAGCGCCAGCGCCTCGACCGCGCGATCGGCCTCGCGATACGCCGCCGCCAAGGTCAACCGCAGCGCGAGGTTGTCCGGCTCCCGTCGGAGCTGACGCTCGAGATCGCGGATCGGACGCTTGGGGTTCATGAGCTCACGAGGGCGACAGCGTCACCGTCGTCTGGAAGCTCATGCCCTGGGCCTGCGGCGTGAGCTTCCAGCGGGTCGCGACGCTCGACATGCAGCCGTCGAAGGCGCTGCCGAGATCGGGGCTGAAGTTGGACTTCGCGACCGCGCCGGTCGCCGCGAACTTCGCCGACACCTGCAGCGAGATCGTGCGGGCCTGGATCGACGAGTTCTTCTTGAGCGCTTGCTCGTAGCACTTCTGGATGTTGCCGCGCGACTTGCGGACGCTGTCGATGAACTTCTGCCCCAGCTCGATCGCGACCGCGTCGGCGACCGCGGGCGTGCCGCCCGAGCCCGACGGCCGCGCGGTGATCGCGAGGGTGTCGCCGTCGATGCGCAGCACCAGCTCGCCGCCGGTCGGGGCGCCGAGCTTGAGGCGCGCGATCTCGGCCTCGTAGCTGGCGATCAGGTCGTCCTTGCTCTTGGTCTTCTCGGCGCAGGCCTGCAGGCGGGTCACGACCTCGGGGTTGTCCTTCACGACGGTCTCGCCTTTACAGGCGCCGACGACGGCGAGCGCGAGGACGAAGGCGGACGAGCTACGGAGTGGGGACATCGGGGAGGACCTCGGAGACGATCGTGTCGGGGGTGTCATCGTCGCTGGGAGAAGGTTCACGCGCGCCGTGGATCGTCGCGGTGTGAATCACGAGCGGCAGCGATGCCATACCAGGCAATCGCTCGATCAACCGACTCACGACCACACCACGAAGCACATGACTGGCGACCACCTCGGCAGCGTTCACGGGAGCGACGTGATTGTACAGCGCCGTCGCGAGCCGGGGGCCGCCGCCGCGCGTCGCAGGGAGATCGGCCAGCGTGAATCGCGGCTTGGTGGGGACCGCGCTCGGCACCTCGCGCACCAGCACGTTGGGCCCCTGGGAGCAGCGGCCGAAGCAGCTCTGCCACTCGAGCTGGCAACGATCGCCGGCGCCGGCCGCCGCGATGTCGCGCACGAACGCCGCATGCACGGCCTGCGAGTTGCGCTTGTCGCCGCACTCGGGGCCGCGACACACGACGATGCGAAACCGACGCACGGACACGGGCTTGAAGCGTGACCTTCGACGAGGATCAAGTCAACGTCAGCGGCTCACGGCCGCCTTCGCCACCGCAGCCACTGCCACATCCGATCGCGGATCCTCGGCCACCATGCGCACGGTCTCGCGGTCCTCCGACGATCCCGCGACCAGATCCGCGACGATCACGGTCACCAGCTCGACCTCGGCCGCGAACGCCGGGTCGGCGCGGTACAGCACCAGCTCGCGGCGCAGCTCATCGCGCTCGCGGCCGTGGCCGATCGCGATCAGCGCCTTCACCAGCTCGAGGCGCGCGGCCGGGCCGTTCGCGGCGTCGAAGGCCTGGGCCGACAGCGCCGCCAGCGTGCGATCGACGTCGGCCGGCTCGAGCTTGACGTCGCCGAGCGCCGCGATCGCGCGGGCGACCTCGACCAGGCCGACCGGCTGGGCGCCGGTCAGGAAGTTGGCGCGGGTGCCGAGCGCGTCGATCAGCGCCGGCAGCCCGGCCGGATCCTTGCGGGTGATCAGCAGCGTCGCGACCGAGTCGTGGAGCGCGACCGGCGTGCGCGGATCGACGACGATCGCGATCAGGTCGCGCGTCACCTCCGGCCCCTGCAGCTTGGCGAGGGCGGCGACCGCGAACTGCTTGATCGCCTCGAACCGGGCGTCGCGATCGCGGGCGATGCTCACCACCGCGCCGACCGTGGACGGCGGCTCGCCCGCGCCGGTCGGAGCCCAGCCGTCGAGATCGAAGGTCGCGCCGAGGATGCGGCCATCGCCGGGATCGAGCTTGCCCGACGCGCGGACCGCGCCGCTCGCCGGATCGAGGGCGACGAAGTTGCCGTCGCCGGCCAGCGCCACCACGACCGCGCCCGCGTGATCGGACGCCACCAGCTCGACCCGCGGCTGGCTGTAGGCCCAGCGCAGCTCGCCCTCGGGCGTCAGGCCGAACACGAAGCGAAAGAAGTGCACGGCGATCAGATCGCCGTCGAAGCGCAGCGCGCCGTCGGCCTTGGGATCGGCGCGCCACAGGATGCGGCGGCGATCGTAGGCGGTGTAGCCGGCCTGGATCGGATCGAACGCGTCGCGGCCGTAGTCGGCGGCGGCGAGCTGGGTCGGCAGCGTCACCTTGCCGTAGGTCGAGCCGCCGCGGGTGCCGGTCGCGGCCTTCACGTCGAGGCGGAACGCGCCGACCTTCGAGCCGAAGTAGGCCGCGTCGCTGGTGACCCGGATGAAGCTGATCTCCTCGTCGATGCCGCGGACCCGGGTGAGCTGCGCGCCGCTGCGAGCGTCGAGCACCGCGAGCCACTGCTTCAGGTACGGCGAGAACACCAGGCCGCCCTGGGCCGACGGCGCGCCGAGCGGACCCGGCGAGTCGTTCTGCCACAGCGCGCGGCCGTCGAGGCCGTAGGCGGTGAGCGACCACACCGGCGTCTGCAGATCGCCGCTCTGGTTGACGACGTAGACCCGCTCGCCGTCGGTGGCGAGGCCGATCAGCTCGCCGGCGAGCGCGACCTTCGCGCGCACCGCGCCGTCGGCGACGTTGCGGGTGACGATCTCCTTGCCCTCGCGCACGACGATGACGTCGCCGCCGACCGCGACCCGCGACTGCACGTCGGCGTCGACGGTCCACAGCGCGGCGCCCGCGCCCGCGTCGTACGCGATCAGCTTGCGCTGGGTGCCGGCGACGCCGCCGACCGCGGCGAACAACAGCGGCTTGCCGAGGGAGTTGGCCGGGCCGGGCGCGGCCGGGAGCCGCCGCACCGCCAGCGCCTGGTCGAGGCGCTCGGGGTTGTTGTCGTCGGACGACAGCCCGAAGACCGCCTTGGGTCCGCACCCGGCGAGGATCGCGAGCGAGGCGAGCGCGAGCCCGCGGAGCATCGAGCGGCGCATCACTTGTCACCTCCCAGCTTTTCCTTGATGCCGGCCTCGGCCTCGCGGCGCGACTGCTTGGGCGGCAGCGCCGGGGTCGACGCGACGTAGGCCTCGAGCACCGCGATCGCCTCGGGCCCGCCCAGCTTGTTGACGGTGCGGATGACGTCGAGCCGCGTCGCCTCGTTGCCGAAGTCCTTGCGCGCCAGCATCACGCCGAGCGCCTTCGCCAGCGTCACGTCGGGCGCGGTGCCGAAATGCTCGGCGACCGTGCGCGCGAGGTCTTCGTTCGCCATCTTGCCGAGCGCGACCGCCGCGGCCTCCTCGCCCTTGTCGAGCAAGATCAGGAGCGCCGGGATCGTCTCCTTCAGCTGCATCCGGCCCGCGGCCTCGGCCGCGACCGCGCGGACGCCGGCGTCGTAGGACGACAGGCTCTCCGCCACCAGGGCCGGCTCGCCGATCGACGCGAGGAACGCACGCAGCGCGGCGGCCCGGACCGCCGGGTTGCGGTGGCGGATGTACGCGCCGATCAGCTGCAGGTCGGTCTTGCTGGCGTTGGTGCCGAGCGCGGTGAGGCCGGCGACCGCGACGTCGGGATGGAGCCCGGTCGCCAGCGCGTCGAGGACCGCCTCGTGGGCGGCCTCCGACGGAGCGCCGCCGAGCTGGGCGGCGGCCCTGGTGGCGGCCGCAAGATCGGCCCCCAAGAGTACCGCGCTGACCTTGGCGACATCGAGCTTCGCGGCCTTGCCGGGACGACGCGCCGCGGGTTGCGCGACAGCGCTCGCGCTGAGCGCGCAGATCAGGAGAAAGGACAATCGCAGAGCTCGCATCAGGACCCCCGGCGGTGGCACGGCCATCGACCGGCGGAGCGTAGCGATGAGCGGCCGGAGATCAAGCGGCTACGCCCGGGAAGCGCTACTCCTCGTCGTCGTCGCGCTTTTGCGTGTCCTCGTCCGAAAAATCGACCTTGCCCGAGTAGCGCTCGGCCTCGCCCATGATCTTGAAGCGGCCCGAGGCCACGACCCGGCCGCCGACCTCGATCGTCATGAGGACCGCCTTGTTGACGCCGACCGTCTTGCGATCGAGGGTGAAGCTCGACAGCAGCGCGGTCTGGCCCCGCTGATCGACGTACTGCTCGAAGCTGGCGAGCAGGGTCTTGGTCGCGGTCGCGGTGTCGTACAGCTTCACCACCACCTCGATGTCGGTCAGGCCCTTCTTGAAGAACGCCGCGAAGTGGACCTTCCAGGTCTGCTTCTGCTTGTCCTCCCAGAACGTCCCCTTCGACTGCTTCTTCAGCGCCGCGACGTAGGCGTTCGGGCTCTTGGCGTAGGTCGGGAACTTCTTGTCGCTGGTGAGGATCTTCCCGGCGAAGACCTTGTCGGGGGTGCGCTGGGCGAGCGCGGTGCCCGCACCGAGATACGACAGCGCAAGCACGATGACGACGGAGATTGACGATAGGCGCATGGGTCCTCGCGGAAGTCCGACGCATGCTACGCGCAATTGTTCAGC
>JAYTAJ010001137.1:0-2623 GCA_043737575.1 Myxococcales bacterium
GGCGTCAGCGTCGACGGTGAGCAGGAGGGCAAGGACGTCGGCCTGGTCGGCCAGTTCCGCCTGACCCGCGGCCTGATCGTCGAGGCCGAGATCGCCAAGAACGAGCTGGCCGACGGCGTCCGCGTCGATCGCCGCTTCATGGCCGGCCTGCAGTACGAGCTGTCGCCGCGCCGCCGCCTGTCGCCGTACGTCGCGGGCGCCATCGGCGTCACCCAGGTCGAGATCGGCGACAACCAGTGGGAGGACAACCAGTCGGTCGCCGAGGTCGGTGGCGGTCTGCGCTTGCGCGTCGGCGATCGCCTGCAGCTGTTCGGCGACATCCGCTTCGGTCAGCGCGAGACGATCGACTCCGAGGTGCGCCCGCTGCCCGTCGACGACGTGACGCGCCTGGCGATGCCCTCCGATCAGGAGAACATCTCGCGCGTCCGCTTCGGCGGCATGCTGATGTTTTGATCGGAACCCGGTGCGTCGCGCGTCGGGTTCGGGGCATGGGCGGGCGGGGTTCCGTGGCGCGTGGCGCCCCGCGGTGATCCGGTGATCCGGACCAGCTGATCCGGACCAGTGATCCGGACCAGTGATCCGGACCAGTGTGATCCGGACCAGTGATCCCGACCGGTGATCCGGACAGTGACCGATGGTGATCGCTGACGGGGCGCGGTGATCTGGAGGGGGCCTGGCACGGGCCTCGTTGGTTTTCGGCTACAGTGGGCGCGTGGTACCCGGCCTGGTCACGCGTTCGTTCACGGCGCGCGACGGCACGCGCCTCGGCTATCAGATGCGGCCGGGGGATGGCGACGACGCGCCCGCGGTGGTGCTGGCGAATGGGTTGGGCGGGACCTTCGAGGCGTTCCGCCATGTCTACGCGGCGCTGCCCGGCTACCGCGTGCTGTGCTGGGATTACCGCGGGCTCCACAGCTCGGGGCCGCCGGCCGATCCGCGGGCGAACACGGTGGCGCATCAGGTGAGCGATCTGATCGAGCTGCTCGATCACGAGGGCATCGAGCGTGCCGTTTTCGTCGGCTGGTCGATGGGGGTGCAGGTGAACTTCGAGCTGCTGCGCCAGGATCCGGCGCGCGTGGTCGGGCTGATGGCGGTGAACGGCACGTCGGGCCGGCCGTTCCGCACCGTGCTCGGGATGCAGTTCATCGAGAGGGTGATCCCGGTCCTGCTGCGGGTGATGAAGGCGCAGGCGATCCTGGTCGGCAAGGCGGCGGGGCGGGTCGCGGGCTCCGACGCGATGATCAGCGCGATGCAGACCTTCGGCATGGTGTCGCCGACGCTCGACGTCGACGCGTTCCGCGACGTCGCGGTCGGGTTTCGCACGCTCGACTGGGCGATCTACAGCGATCTGCTCGATCGCCTGAACCAGCACGACGCCGAGGACGTGCTCGCGACGATCACGGTGCCGACGACGATCGTGACCGGTGACAAGGACGTGCTGACGCCGCCGGCCACCGCCGAGCGGATGCGCCAGCTGATCCCGGGCGCGCGGCTGCGCGTGATCGTGGGCGGCACCCACTACACGCCGGTCGAGTACCCGGCGATCGTGCGCGAGGAGCTGCACCGCTTGCTCGCGCGCGTGCCGGGCTGGCAGCTGGGGCCCGCGACCGAGTAGACTCGCACCGCACCATGCCCGCCTGTCCGAGCTGCCAGGCCGACGTCCTCGACATCGACGTCAAGTGCAAGGCGTGCGGTGGCAACCTCGCGCCGACCGGCGCGCAGCGCTTGCTGGGCACGACGGTGCTGGCGCAGTACCGCATCGTCGACGTGCTGGGGCAGGGCGGCATGAGCGTGGTCTACCGCGCCAAGCACACGCTCACCGATCAGGACGTCGCGCTGAAGGTGCTGCCGCCCGAGCTCGCGGCGTACAGCCAGGTGAAGTCGCGGTTCCTCGACGAGGCCAAGGCGCTGGCCCAGCTCGATCACCCGAACATCGTGCACCTCTACAACTTCGGCCAGGAGAACGGCAGCTTCGTCCTGGCGATGCAGTTCGTCCACGGCCAGACCTGGGAGCGCCTGATCCTCGAGGGCGACGGCCAGGCGTGGCCGAGCGCGACGCGGATCGCGGTCGACGTGCTGCGCGGCCTCGAGTACGCCCACGGCCGCGGCATCGTCCATCGCGACATGAAGCCGTCGAACGTGCTGGTCCGCGACGACGACGGCACCGCGACGGTGATGGACTTCGGCATCGCCAAGATGACGACGTCGACCAAGCTGACCGCGACCGGGCAGACCATGGGCACGGTGCGCTACATGTCGCCCGAGCAGGTCCGCGGTCACGAGGTCGACGCGCGATCGGACATCTACTCGCTGGGCGCGACCTTGTACGAGGCGGTGGTCGGCGACACGCCGTTCGACGGCAACACCCACTTCGAGATCATGAGCAAGCACCTGACCGAGGCGCCGGTGCCGCCGTCGCAGCGCGGGGTGCAATTGCCGGCGGTGCTCGAGGCGGCGCTCATGAAGGCGCTGGCGAAGAAGGCGGACGACCGCTTCGGGACGGCGCGCGAGCTGCGCAAGGAGCTCGAGCTGGCGCTCAAGGACGCCGACGACGTCTACTCCGAGACCCAGCGGGTGCCGCGCGACGTGGTGAGCAAGGTGCGCGCGGCGGCGACGCCGGCCG
>JAYTAJ010001138.1:0-6010 GCA_043737575.1 Myxococcales bacterium
GCGACGCACAGCTCGAGCAGCGCCTCCTCGCCCTCGCCGAGGCACGCGTAGTCGAAGCCGGGCGACGCCAGCACCTGCTCGGGCGCGAAGGTCGGGTGCAGCCCGCCGGCGACGCACGGCACCGCGGCCAGCGCCGGATCGGCGCGCATCGTCGCGACCAGGTGGGCGCCGCGCAGCCACTGCCGCGTCGTCAGCGACACCGCGAGCAGCTGCGGCTCGAGGGCGGCGACCGCGCGCACGATCTCGTCGTCGGACATCACCACCGTCGCGCGGACGAACGCGACCTCGTGGCCGTGCTGGCGCAGGAACGCTGCGAGGAAGCCGGGCCCGATCGACGCCACCGACCAGGACCGCTCGGTGTCGACCTCGACGAAGACCACGCGCATGGCGGCGATTCTAGCTCATCCGGTGCGCAACAGATCATCCTCGAGCGGCTGGCCCTCGTGGCGCGGCTCGACGGCGCTGCGCGGATGCGGCGAGTGGCGCGGCGACCATCGCGCCTCGGGGACGACCAGGGACAGCGCCCAGGCGCGGCGCGGCGCGGCGCTGGTGTTGCGCGGCGAGCGATGCCACAGGAACGTGTGGTGGGCGATCGCGCAGCCGGCCCGGGTCGGCGCCGCGACGCCGAGCTCGTCGTCGGCGACCTCGATCGGCGGCAGGCTCGCGCGCGGATCGTCGTCGCCCGTCATGCCCCACGCGGCGCGGCGCTCGCCGCCCCGGTGCGAGCCGAGGATGTAGTAGAGACAGCCGTTGGCCTCGGTGATGTCGTCGAGCGCGATCCACAAGGTCAGGCCGTCGGCGCGATCGAGCGGCAGGTACGAGAAGTCCTGGTGCCACGCCATGTCGTCGCCGTGCGGCGGCTTCCACAGCAGGTGATCGTGGAACAGCACGAGGGCGGGGACGCCGATCGCGCGCGCCGCGCGGGCCGCGACGATCGGGACCAGCGCGGCGAGGGCGTCGGACTTGCGCCAGCCGTCGTGGACGATCGTCGCGTAGGGGCCGGTGACGCCGAGCTCGAGGATGTCGTCGAACCCGGCGCGCGCGATGGCGAGCTGATCGTCGTCGAGGAGGCGATCGAGCGGCGCGGCGCCGCAGCGCGCGAAGGCTTCGACCGGATCGTCGGTCGCGGGGGGCCAGCTCGGCATCGCGGCCATCGTACCGCAGCGTTCAGATTCCGGTCGCCATCCAGTCCTGGATCAGGTTGAAGCGCGCGTTGGTGATGCGGGCGGCGCGGTTGTACTCCTCGAGCCAGAAGACGGTCGAGCCGCCGTGGACGCCGAACACGCAGCGCGAGCCCTGCCACCACCGATAGACGCCGGCGCCGCTCATGCCGCCCATCGTGTCGATGTCGTAGAACAGCATCGTCGAGTCGTAGTCCTCGATCGCGCCGCCCGAGCCCCACTGCGTGCCCCACGGCTTGTCGCCCGGGTAGCCGTAGATGTACGCGGTGGTGTTGTCGAGCGTGTCGTCGCTGAACGAGCCCAGGCAGTAGGTGCCGGTCTGGTTGCCGACGGAGCTGTTGAGCGTGATGAGGCCGTAGTCGTAGTCGCTATCCTCGTCGCTGGTCCAGCCGTTGACCGAGCGCAGCTTGGTCGCGAGCGCGGTCCACGGCTTGGCGCTGCCGTCCTGGCCGGGGAACGCGGTGATCTTCGTCGCCCAGCCGTTGTGATCGTGGCTGTAGACGACGTGGCCCGCGGTGAGGACGTACTTGCCGCCGATCATCGTGCCGGTGCCCGCGCTGGTGTAGCCGTCGCTGAACTCGAGGACGAGGCGGACGCGGCCCGACGCGGGGAAGCTGTCGGCGGGCGACACCCGCGCTCGGCTATCGGAGCCGAAGATGACGTTGGTGACCGCCTGCTCGACCTCGTCGACGCGCGGGCCGAGGGTGCCGGGCATCGGCGGCCGCACCGCCAGATCGCGGAGCGCGGCGAGGCTCAGCTCGGTCTCGGCCTCGACGGTCGCGGTGGCGACGTCGTAGGCGAGGCCCAGCTCGGGGCGCTCGGCCTCGGTCGCGGGGACCAGCGGCGCGACCGGCTCCAGCTCGGTGGCGTCCTCGACGCAGGCCGCGAGGGGGAAGGTGGAGAGCGAGGCGATGACGAGAGACAGCGTGGCAAGACGAGGCATGGAGTCTCCTGGTGAGGCCGCGAAGGCCGGTTCACACCAAGAGAAGCCGACGCCGCCTCGCTGTGACCGCGCGGTGGCGCTTCGCCATCCTCTGCCACCGCGACGACGGTCGTGCGATGATGGCGGCGATGCGGGTCGTGGTGAGCCAGTTCGAAGGCATCGACGCGACGCCCGTGCTGCCGCTGGCGGCCGGGTGTCTGGTCGCCGCGGCGCGCGCCGACGCCGAGCTGGCGCCCGCGACCCAGCTCGCGATCGCGATCGAGCGCGCCGCGATCGACACCGTCGTCGCCGGCTTCGATCGACCCGACGTGCTCGGCTTCGCGCTGTACCCGTGGAACGCGACCTACTCGCTCACCGTCGCCGCCGCGGCCCGGGTCGCGTACCCCGACGCGCTGATCGTCGTCGGTGGCCCGTCGGTGCCGCGCCGCCCCGAGCGGGCCCGCCGCTTCCTCGACGACCAGCCTGCGATCGACGTGCTGGCGTTCGCCGAGGGCGAGCTGACGTTTCGCGAGCTGCTGCGGGCGCGGCTGCGCGGCGGCGGCCTCGAGCACATCGGCGGCATCGCGGTGCGCGGCGGTGCCGGCGACCACGTCGTCACCGCGCCGCCCGGGCGCGTCCTCGACTTCCGGCCGACCGCGTCGCCGTACCTCGACGGCACGTTCGACGAGCTGTTCGCGCGCCACCGCGGTCGCTTCGCGATGGCGCTGTGCGAGACCAACCGCGGCTGTCCGTTCTCGTGCACGTTCTGCGACTGGTCCTTGACCAAGAAGGTCGTCGAGTTTCCGCTCGAGCGGGTCGAGGCCGAGCTGGAGTGGGTCGCGGCCCACGGCCTGCACCACGTCATGCTCGCCGACGCCAACTTCGGCATCCGGCCGCGCGACGCGCAGATCGCGCGGTACATCGCCGGGCTGCGCCTGCGCACCGGCACGCCGACGTCGTTCTACTGGTACCTGACCAAGAACGATCACGCGCGCAACCTCGAGACCATCGACATCCTCCACGCCGCCGGCATCGGCACCTGGGTCGGGCTCGCGGTCCAGGACTTCGACGACGACGTGCTGGCCGCGGTGAAGCGCGACAACATCCAGACCGGCGAGGCCCAGACCCTGCGCCGCATCTGCGGCGAGCGCGGCATCCCGACCTTCAACGAGCTGATCCTCGGGCTGCCGGGCCAGACCTACGCGTCGTTGGTCGCGACGATCGCGCAGGCGATGCCGGCGTTGCCGCGCCACGACTTCGTGCTGTTCCTGTGCCGGCTGATCGACAACGCCGAGCTGGGCAGCCCCGAGTCGCGGGCCGAGCACGGCCTCGAGACCCGTCGCTGTCTGTGGAAGACCTCGACGTCGAGCTGGGACCCGATCGTCGACGAGTTCCAGGAGGTCGTGGTCGCGACCAACCAGCTGCCGCCGGCCGACTGGGCCCGCGCGTACCGCGTCGCGTTCTTCGCCGCCGCGCTCTACAACCTGCGGCTCCTGCGCGTGGTCTTGCACCACGTCGCCGACGGGCTCGGCGCTGACCTCGGCGGGTACCTCGCGCACCTCGCCGATCGCGTCACCGATGCGCCGCCCGGCTCGGTCTACGCCCAGCTCGGCGCGATCTGCGATCGCTACGTCGCGTCGCTCCTGGCGTGCGGGCCGTTCGTCTTGCCCGTCGCCGAGGGCGACGTGCCGATCTACGTCGACGAGGCCCTCGCGACCGCCGCGCTCGCCCGCTACGACGCCTTCCTCGCCGAGACCGAGGCCCACACCCGCGGCTTCCTCGACGGCGCCGCGCCGCCCGCGCTGGCCGAGGCGTTCCGCTACCAGGCCGCGATCATCCCGCGCTGGGGTCAAGCCGAGCCGATCGCGCTCGCGTTCGCCCACGACTGGCCCGCGTACGTCGCGGCCGGGGCCGACGGCGCCGCGCCGATCGCGCGCGCGACCCGCGTGCGCTACCTGCCGCCGTCCTACGTCGCGGTGCCGACCTTCGCCGCCTTCGCGACGACCCACTTCGGCGTGATCCGCGCGCGCCTGACCATCGGCGCGATCGAGCCGATCGAGCTGTCGCCCGCGACCGGGGCGCCGTCGCCCAAGCGCCTCGTCGTCATGCCGGCGAGCGGTTGATCGTGCGCGCGCTCCGTCGCGGTCAGCTCGCCGCCGCGGCGGCGGGCTCGAGATCCTTCCACCAGCGATCGCGGAAGCGCTTGCGGTACGCGACCAGGTTGGCGTGGGCGGCGATGCCCTGCTGCGCCGCGTTCGGGTTCGGGAAGCCGAGCACCGCCTCGAGGAAGCCGAACACGGTGCAGTCGACGGTGCGGACCTGATCGCCGAGCACGAACGGCCGATCGCCGAGGATGGTCGCGATCGCCGCCCAGTCGTCGACCAGCATCTGCGACACCTCGTCGAGGGTGTGGCGGCCGGTGCCCTGGGCCAGCAGCATCTTCTTCACCTTGCCGCGGATGAGCGGCGGCGCGAACAGCCGCGCCGGGCCGGGCAAGAGCTTCTTCAGCTCGGGGGCGAACAGCGCCCAGCCGGCGTCCTCGGTCCACCGCAGCCGCACGCCGATGAAGTACGCGGCCTCCTCGAGGGTGCGGCGGATCATGCGGCCGATCGCGCGATCGACGTCGGACAGCCCGGCGTCGAGGGGCTTGGCGGCGCGGCCTTCGAGCTCGGCGATGACGTGCTGCGAGTCGGCGACCACGGTGCCGTCGAGCTCGATGTACGGGACCTTGCCGCGCGGGGTCTTGCTGAACTGCGCCGCGGCGACGGTGTGCTCGGTCTCGCTGACCCGCAGGTAGGTCTCGAGCTTGATGCAGAACGGGCTCATGTTGGGCATGCCCCAAGGGCGGCCGGGCGGTTGACGGAGGACGAGCGTGCTCATGGCGGCATCCTGCACCGGATGGCTTGCACGCGGGCGTCGGGTTGCGGATCGTCCCGCCATGAACCGAACCACCGTCGCGACCGCGCTCCTGCTCGCTGCTCTCACGCTCACCGCCTGCAAGAAGAAGGAAGAGGCAGCGGCCGACAAGCCCGAGCCGACCGATCCCGTCGCCAAGCCGACCGAGCTCCCGGCCGAGCCGCCCAAGCCGGTCGCCGCCATCTACTCGCCCGAGGCCGCCAAGAAGGCGATCGGCGAGATGGCGGCGTGCTCGAGCACGTCCAGCTGCGACGCCTACAAGACCCTGGTCGGCTTCGGCGCCACGGCCGCGCCCGATCTGCTGGCGTTCGTCGCCGACAAGAGCGCCTCGACCGACGCGCGCGGCATGGCCGCCGAGGCGCTCGCCGAGATCAAGGCGCCCGACGCCGGGCCCAAGCTGGTCGAGATCGCCAACGGCGTCGGCGACGAGGGCATGCTGCAGGGCGATCTGTACGAGGCCGCGGGCAAGTCGGGCGGTCAGGCGACGTTCGATGCGCTGATCGCGGAGTACGTCAAGGCGATCGCGTCGACCGACGACAACCGCGACATCCCGCTGCGCAAGGGCCTGCGCGGCTTCCCGGCCGAGAGCGTCGCGTGGGTGAAGGAGAACCTGCCCAAGGCCAAGGCCGATCACTCGAGCTACACCGATCTGATCACCGACAGCGCGAAGGCCGCCGATCTGCCGACCATCGTCGAGCTGCTCGGCGCGACCAAGGACGTGATGGCGCGCAACCGTCTCGCGGCCAAGGCGATCGAGCTCGGCGACAAGGCCCACTTCGACGTGTTCGTCACCGGCCTGTCGTCGAAGGACGTCTACGATCGGTCGGACTCGGCGAACTTCCTCGCCAAGGTCGCCGAGCACGCGCCCGCCGATCTCAAGGCCAAGCTCGTCGAGCTGCTCACCAAGGGCAAGGCCGGCGACGCGGGCGGCATGACCGCGGGCGGCTACGACGAGGCGCTGCAGAAGCTCGGCGCGCCGTGAGCTACGGGA
>JAYTAJ010001139.1:0-2617 GCA_043737575.1 Myxococcales bacterium
CGGCCACGACCAGCGGATCGCGCCGTCGACCAGCGCGTACAGCACGTCGTGGCGCAGCGTGGCGTCGGCGCGGACCACGATCGCGGCGCGGCGATCGTCGTCGCGGGCGGCGGCGAGGACCGACAGGCCGGGGAGTCGCGCGCCATCGAGCTCGACGAGGCTGGCGCCGTCGACGACGAGCTGGCACCACGGCGTGCCGTCGGCGAGGCGCTGGCAGACGTCGTCGGCCATCGGCGCGATCGGCGCGGGCGCGGCGACGCGGACGGCGGCGCCGTCGGGCAGCGTGAAGGCGAGGCCGCAGCCCGGCCGCGACGCGACGAAGCGATCGCCGTCGCGGCGGAGCTGCCAGGACGCGGTGCCGCTGGCGCAGGTGTCGGCGTCGGCGAGCGGGGCGTGGATCACGCCCACGACCCGATCGGCGCGATCGATCGGATCGAGGCGATCGAAGCACGCGACCACCACGCGATCGGCGGCGACCGCGATCGGCTGCGGGCACGCGCCCAGCAACACGACGTCGTGGGGCGACACCACCAGCGGCGCGGCCAGGGTCTGGCCGCCCGGGCGACGCCACGCCACCGCGCCGCGATCGCGAGCGACGGCGACGTAGCCGATCTGCGAGCCGGCGATCAGCACGCGATCGCCGACGACGATCGGCGGATGCGCGACCTGATCGAGCAGCGGCACCCGGTCGCCGACGTCGACCAGCCAGCGCGGCGTCGCGTCCGCCGCCATCGTCGTCGGCGGCGGCGGTGCGCCGATCGGCCCGGGCGCGAGCAGCCTGCCGACGATCAGCGCGGCGCCGATCGCGCCCGCGATGGTCGCGCCGATCGCGAGAGCGGTGCGGCCGCGGATCACGGCGCGATTGTAGAGCTACTCGATCGACGTGCAGAGGCCGCCCGCGTCGAAATTGCAGTAGCGACCTTCGCCGCACTGCTCGTCGGCGCAGCAGAACGCGACCTCGGTGACGCAGCCCTGGACCCAGTCGCAGGTCAGCGCGGCGGGGCAGCCCTCGTCGACGCACGCGTGGGCGTCGGGGACCTCGGGCGCGGGCGCGGTGGTGCGCGGTCCGACCTCGGTCGGCGCGAGCTGCGGCGCGGTGGCGGCGTGGATCGGCGCGATCACGCTCGGGAACGGCGGCGGCGCCGAGGGCCCGGCGTCGTCGACGCAGCCGGTGGCAAACAGGGCGAGCGACAGGGTCAGCGAGACGGCGATCAGATGCTTCATGGGAACCTCGTGGTTGAGCCTTGTCTGTAGCGCGGCGCTCGCGTCATCCTCTGACGCGGCCTTACGGTCATGACGAGCAGTGACGAGATCCTCCGCGGTGAGTCGATGGCCGCGCTGTTCGCGCGCGGCGATCTCGACGAGATCCTGGCGCGTCACCTGCGCGGGGCCGCGCGCTCCGACGACGATCGCGCCGCGGTGATCGGCGCCTACGCCTGGAGCGGCCGCCTCGACGAGGCGACCGCGCAGCACCAGGTCTTCCTCGCCGACCTGCCGACCGTGACCTACCGCGAGCTGGCGCGCTGCCACCTGATCATCGGCATGTGCCACGCGGGCGAGCTGGGCGCGGCGCGGCGATCGTGGCGCGCGGCCCGCGCCGAGCCGCTCGCGGCCGACAGCCCGCTGTGGTTCGCGCGTCGCTACGCTCGCGCGTTCATCGCGTACTTCCAGGGCCGCATGGATCGCTGTCAACGCGCGGCGCAGCGAGCGCTGCGCGCGGCGGTGCGCAACGGCGACGCGTTCGGCCAGCTGCTCGCCCACGATCTGCTCGCGCACACCCGCTGGCACCTCGGGTTCGTGCGCGACGCCCAGCGCCAGCTCGGCTACGCGACGCAGCTCTCGGCCGAGCTCAACCTGTCGAGCAACTACCTCAACCTGCTGACCGCGCATCGCATCATCGCGGTCACCGCCGACCCCGCCGATCGCGCGGCGAGCGACGCGCTGGTCGAGCTGCTGCGCCACGATCAGCTGCGCTACTTCGCGCGCCGTCACGGCCACGCCGCGCTGGCGATCGCGCTGTGCCTGCGCGGCGAGCTGGCCGGCGCCCGGGCCCAGCTCGCGGCGGCGGCGGGCTACTCGGTCGGCGACGACGCCCGCGGCCTGGTGCGGTTGATCGCGACCGAGGGCTGCCTCGCCGCGGTGCAGGGCGAGGCCGCGCGCGCCGAGGAGACCTTCGCGCGCGGCGCCGCCCTCGCGCTGCGCCACCGCCACATCGACCTGTACGCCGAGATCGGGTTCCTGCGGCGGCTCACGCTCGACGCGGTGGTGGCGGAGCCGACCAGCCGCGCGGTGGCGCGCGCCGACATCACCCGCCTCGCGTGGGCCCGCGATCAGCCCGACCTCGGCTCGCCGTCGGGCCGCGACGACGCGCTGCTCGCGCTGGCGCGGGCCCAGATCGACGCGCCGCGGGCGCGGTGGATCGACGCGGGGCTGGTCGGCCTCGCCGCGGTCGGGCTGCCGCCCGGCAAGGTCATCGCCACGTCGGCGGCGGGCGCGGTGATCCGCGGCGACACCGCGGTGACCTTCGCGCCGACCAGCTCCGACGTCAGCGAGCGGTTGATCGCGGCGCTGGCGCGCGGCGCCCAGACCAAGGCGCAGCTGGTGAAGGCGCTGTGGG
>JAYTAJ010001140.1:0-2617 GCA_043737575.1 Myxococcales bacterium
GTCGGGCGCGACGCCCGCCACACGATCTTCGAGCAGTCGGCCGAGAAGAACGCGCCGCCGTCGTAGCCGGGCGTGGTGGTGAGGCGCGCGACGTTGCCGCCGTCCTTGTCCATCCGGTACAGCTCGAGATCGCCGTCCTTGTCGGAGGTGAAGATGACCGAGCCATCGGTGCCGCACACCGTCGCCTCGGCGTCGTACTGGCCGGCGACGCCGAACAGCTTGGTCGGCGCGGTGCCCGGGGTCGCGGCCTGCTTGTAGATGTCGTAGTCGTAGAGCGACCACACGTAGCCGAGCGAGTGATCGGCCGGCGGCGGACACGCGGCGTCGACGGCGTGGGTCGACGCGTAGAGGATCTCCTGGTCGCCCGGGAAGAAGTACGCGCAGGTGGTGCGGCCGGTGCCGGTCGACATCAGCAACGGATCGGTCGGCGCGTTGGTCGGCATCACCATGATCTGATCGCAGGCGACGCCCTCGCGGGTGGTCTGGAAGATCAGCCGATCGCCGCCCCACGCCCAGTACGCCTCGGCGTTCTCGCCGCCGTTGGTGAGCTGGGTGAGCGGGCCGAGGTGGGTCTCGCGCGGATCGCGCAGATCGTCGGCGATCGGATCCGGCTCGGGCTGCGGGCGCTGCGTCGGCGCGGGAGTCGGCAGCGGCGTGCACGCCGCGGCGACGAGGAGCGATCCGAGGACGACCTTGCGGAGCATGGGCCGGACTATACGCGCGCGGCGTGCGGGTGAAATAGCCGCGCCGGCCAGTGCGTTGGCGCCACAGGAGGTTCCATGTCCGCCATCGAGAAGCCCAGCTGGTTCGGCGGGCGCGAGCTGCTCGCGCTCGCGGTCGTCGCCCTGGCCGCCGCACCGCCATTGTCGACGTACATCGCGACGAAGTCGTGGGAGCGGGTGAAGGTCCGGCCAGTCGAGCGCACGATCCGCGTCACCGGTTCGGCCAAACAGCGCATCACCAGCGATCTGATCGAGTGGAGCGCGACGATCGGCGCCGACGCGCCCGACAAGCTCGTCGCCTACCGCAAGCTCCACACCGACGTCGACGCCGTGGTCGCGTACCTGAAGGGCCAGGGCATCCCCGAGACCGACATCTTCCCGGACTCGGCGGCGGTCGAGGAGGTCTTCACCACGGTCTACGAGGGCAAGGGCGAGGACCGCATCGCCAAGCAGGTGAAGACGGGCTACCACGCCAAGCAGTTCGTCAGCGTGCGGTCGAGCGACGTCCAGCGGGTCGAGCGGCTGTCGCGCGAGATCACGCGGCTGCTGGAGCAGAACATCGCGGTCGAGTCGAACCAGGCCCAGTACTTCTACACCAAGCTCGGTGACCTCAAGATCCAGATGCTGTCGGAGGCGTCGAAGGACGCGCGGACCCGCGCCGAGAACATGCTGAAGGCGGCGGGCGGCGCCTCGCTGTCGTCGCTGCGCGCCGCCGACATGGGCGTCATCAACGTCAACCCGGCCAACTCGTCGGAGACGTCGTGGGAGGGCAACAACGACACCACGTCGCTCGACAAGGACATCATCGCGATCGTTCATGTCACCTACGCGTTGCGGTGAGGCCTCGCCACGCCGCGATTCTGGCCGATACTGCGGTGATGGAGCGCGCGCGCGACCCCCATGAACGCTATGCGGCGCTGCTCGAGCGGATCGCCACCGACGCCCCGCTGGGCGAGACCCTCGATCAGCTGGTGCGCGACGTCCAGCACGAGCTGCCCGACGCCACCGCGTCGCTGCTGCTGCTCGACGCCGACGGCGTCCACCTGCGCGGCGCGTCGGTCCGCGGCCTGCCCGCAGCTTACAACGCGGCGATCGACGGCGTCGCGATCGGGCCGTGTGTCGGCTCGTGTGGCACCGCCGCGTTCCGCCGCGCCCCGGTGTTCGTGTCCGACATCGATCGCGATCCGCTGTGGGCCGACTACCGCGAGCTGGCGCGCGCCCATGGCCTGCGCGCGTGCTGGTCGACGCCGATCGTGTCGCGGCGGAGGCCGCAGGCGGCGTCGGTGCTGGGCACCTTCGCGGTGTACTTCCGCGCGCCGACCGAGCCCGACGCGCGGGCCCGCGAGGTGCTGGCGCGCGCCGAGTTCATCGCCTGCATCGCGATCGAGTCCGACCGCGCCGCGGTCGAGCTGCGCGACAGCGAGGCGCAGTTCCGCACCTTCGTCGACTACGCCGCCGACGCGTTCTTCGTGTGCGAGGGCCAGAGCGGCGTCGTGATCGACGTCAACCTCCAGGCCTGCACCAGCCTGGGCTACACCCGCGACGAGCTGATCGGCTCGCTGCCGATCCGGTTCGATCCCGCGGCGGTGCCGGCGATGATGGAGGGGATCGGGCGGCGCCTGATGATGGGCGAGACGATCACGCTCGACTCGGAGCACATCCGCAAGGACGGCTCGCGGTTTCCCGTCGAGGTCCGCATGCGGCTGTTCGACGCCCGCGGTCGGCGGGTCAGCCTGGTGCTGGTGCGCGACGTCACCGCGCGGCGCCAGCTCGAGGAGCAGCTGCGGCAGGCCCAGAAGATGGAGGCGATCGGCCGCCTCGCCGGCGGCGTCGCCCACGACTTCAACAACCTCTTGACCGTGATCAACGGCTACACCGAGGTGCTCCTGGCCGAG
>JAYTAJ010001141.1:0-5988 GCA_043737575.1 Myxococcales bacterium
TCCTCGGCGGTGATCGGCGTGGTCAGCGGCGCGTTGCGGCTGGTGTAGTCGATCATCTGATCGATGAAGCCGATCGCCGACGCCGCGCGCGACGCGAACGGCCCGGCCGAGATCACGTTGACGCGGTGGCCCCAGGCCCGACCGGCCTCGTAGGCGAGCACGCGGGTATCGCTCTCGAGCGCGGCCTTGGCCGACGACATGCCGCCGCCGTAGCCGGGCACGACGCGCTCGCTCGCCATGTACGACAGCGCGAGGAACGATCCGCCGGGCCGCACGATCGGGCCGAACGCCTGCACCATCGACACGAACGAGTACGCCGACGCCGAGATCGCCGACAGGTAGCCCTTGCGGCTGGTCTCGGTCAGCGGCTTCTTCACCTCGCTGCCGTTGGCGAGGCTGTGGACGACGATGTCGACCGCGCCGAAGTCGGCCTGCATCGCCGCGGCGACGCCGTGGATCGTGAAGTCGCCGCACTCGCGGTAGCGGCGCGACTCGCGGACCTCGGCCGGCACCTCGGCGAGCCGATCGTACTCGGCGTCGAGCGGGTAGATCTTCTCGAACGCCAGCTTGCCGCCGTCGGGCAGCGCCAGCGACGCGTCGAACTTGCCGCGGGCCAAGAGGGTCTGGAAGATCGTCAGCGCCGGCGGCCAGGTGCCGACACACACCGACGCGCCCGCGGTGGCGAGCGCCTTGGCGATCGCGAAGCCGAAGCCACCGTCATCGGCCACGCCGGCCACCAGCGCGCGCTTGCCGCGGAGATCGATACTGAGCATGGCGAGGTCATCGCGCGCGCACGCACCCGCTGTCAACGATGCACGAGCACCAGCACGCGCCGTACCGCGCCGCCGCGCTCGACGGTGAGATCGAGGTAGCCGCCGGGCGCGCTGCGCCGCCAGGCGTCGACCACCTGATCGGTGCGGGCCGCGACGTCGCCGATCGCGATCACCCGCTCGCCGTCGGCGAGGCCGAGGACGTCGACCACGCTGTCGCCGGCCGCGCGCTGCGACACGTCGACGATCACCGCGCTGGCGCCACCGCGCACCGGCTCGGGTGGCGGACGGTGCAGCGCAACCAGCAGCACCAGCGCGCCGAGCAGCCCGAGCACCAGGCTGCGGAACACCAGCGTCGTCGGAGCGAGGCGCAGTCGGTGCGAGAACAGCTGCCTGTGGATGATCCGCGCCATGACCGCGAGCAGTTCAACATCGAGACCACCGCGACCGCCGCGCACTTCCGCCGGGTTGTCCGCCGCGCCGACGCGCCGCGCGCCACGCGGGCACGCGGTTCGGGCCCCGGGTGCCAGGATGACAAACCGATCGACTGTGTGATCGCGCCACCCGCCGTCGCGAAACCCGGCACCGACCGTGACCGCGGGTTGACGATCCGTGTCCGCGCCCTGACGGACCGCGGCGGCCCGACGGTTGCTCTGGCATCGAGCATGCGCCTCGCCGTCACCGCCGCCACCCTCCTCGCCCTCGCGGGCACCGCCGCCGCCGATCTCGGCCCCATGACCGTCGGCGCCCGGGTCGGCGGCTACGGCTTCCGCAACCCCGACCGCGTCGACGGCACCGGCCACGTCGCGTGGGACGAGTGCCGCATGAACGGCCTCGGCGTGTTCGTGCGCCGCGGCGTCGGGCGGTTCTTCGCCGAGGCCGGCGCCGACGTCTACTTCTCAGAAGCGTTCCCACTGCCCACCTCCGACGACGGCTCAGGCGACCAGCAGGATCGGTTGTCGGGGCTGCTCACCGTCGCCGCGGGCGCGAACCTGGTGCAGACCAAGCACTTCGTCGGCTACGCCCAGCTCGGGGTCGGCCTCGAGATGACGCAGTTCCGCTTCAGCCATGGCGACGACACCCTCGAGGATCGGCGCGCGCTGCCGCTCGGCTTCGTCGGCATCGGCGGCGAGCTCCGCCTCGGCGACCGCACCAGCCTCGGCGCCAGCCTGCGCGCCCACGTCATGGGCAACTTCGACGCCGCCTACGAGGCCGATCGCGACGTCTGGGATCCGATGACCAACCACCTGACGGTCAGCCCCGAGGCCGCCGCCCAGGGTCAGTTCTACGTCGCGTACGCGATGTAGCGATACAATGGGTGGTGACATCGATCCACCCCGCGAACGTCGCGACGCTGCTGGTGATCGGCGCGCTCGCGGCCTTGATGCTGCGCCACCTCATGGCGTGGCGGCTCGACGAGAGTCGATCGCACCTGCCGTGGGTGTTGATCTGCGCGACCGGCGTCGCGTTCAGCACCGTCAGCTTCCTCCACGTCACCGCCGACGATCCCGGGTTCGCCGTCCACCTGGTGCGGCTGCAGTACCTGCTCGCGCTGCTCTTGCCCGCGCTCGGGTTGGCGACGATGGAGACCCTGGCCGACGCGCCGCGGTCGCGCACCACCGTCGTCCTGCTCGTGATCCCGATCGCGCTCGCCATCGGGTTCTTCGCGACCGACTGGTTCGTCACCGGCCCCGCGGTGCGGCACCACGACGGGCTCGATCAGCCGTTCTATCGCGCGCAGACCCAGCCCGGCATGCTGGCGCTGATCCCCCTGATGGTGGCGATCGGCGTGGTGCTGTTTCGTCGCGTCCTCGCGGTGCCCGCCGCGCTGGCCCGGACTCGACGCGGGCTGCGGCTCGCGATGGTGGTGTTCATCGCGGTCGGCGCCAACGACGTGCTGGTCGGCGCGGCCGTGATCGGATCGCTGCACCTGTTCCAGTACGGCTACCTGGTGTTCGCGATCGTCGCGTCGCGCTTCGAGGCCCAGCGCGCGGCGGCGCTGCGGGTCGAGCTGACCGATCTGGTCGACAACAAGCAGCGCGAGCTGGCCGCCAAGCAGCGCTCGCTCGAGTCGACGATGGCCGAGCTCACCGCCAGCCGGGCCCGCTACCAGCACCTCGCCGACGCCACCCGCGAGGGCGTGCTCCTGTGCGAGGGCGACGCCATCGTCGACGCCAACGGCACGCTGCGCGAGCTGTTGCAGACCGGCGATCAGGTGCTGGCCGGGCGGCCCATGCTCGAGCTGTTCGTCGCCGCCGATCGCGCGCGGGTGATGGCGCTGACCCCGACCGCCGAGCCGATCGAGGTGCGGTGCCTGCGCCGCGACGGCAGCGAGCTCGCGGTGTCGCTCAAGATCAGCGACGCGCCGATCGGGACCGCGGGCAGCCGGGTGCTGCTGCTGCGCGATCTGTCCGAGGAGAAGCAGCTGCATCGCCAGCTGGTCCGCGCCGACCGGCTCGCCGCGATCGGCACGCTCGCGGCCGGCACCGCCCACGAGATCAACAACCCGCTGACCTACGTGTGCGGCAACGCCGATCTGCTCGGCGACGAACTCACCACCCTGGCCGCTGCGCTGCCCGCGGGCGCCACCGACGCGGCGCGGGTGCTGCTCGCCGATCTCGACGCCGGCACCGCGCGCATCCGCCGCGTGGTCGAACAGATGGCAGTGCTGTCCAAGGATCGCCCGACCGACGAGAAGCCGATCGACGTCAGCGCCGCCGTCGAGCTGGCGGTCGCGATGGCCGGCAACCAGCTGCGCCACCGCGCCCGGGTCGTGCTCGATCTGCACGACGTGCCGCGGGTGTTCGGCAGCGAGGCCCGGCTCGGCCAGGTCTTGCTCAACCTGGTGGTCAACGCCGCCCAGGCCATCCCCGAGGACGCCGCCGCCGACCAGCACGAGGTCCGGATCTCGACGCGCCACGACCGCGACCTGGTCGTGATCGCGATCAGCGACACCGGCGTCGGCATGACGCCGGAGGTGCGCGATCGGGTGTTCGATCCATTCTTCACCACCAAGGCGGTCGGTCAGGGCACCGGGCTCGGGCTGGGGATCAGCCTCGGCATCATCACCAGCCTCGGCGGCCGCATCGACATCCTCAGCGCACCCGGGCGTGGCACCACCATCCGGGTCGAGCTGCCCGCGATGCCCGCGGCGCCGCCTGCGCCGATCGCGATCGCCCCCCGCGCCGCGCCGATCGCGACCGCGCCGCGCGGCGTGATCCTGGTGGTCGACGACGAGCCGCTGGTGGCGCGCACGCTCGCGCGCATGCTGTCGGCGCACCAGGTCGAGATCGCGACCGGTGGCCGCGACGCCCTCGCCCGCTGTACCCAGACCCACTACGACGTCGTGGTCTGCGATCTGATGATGCCCGACCTGACCGGCATGGAGCTCCACGCCGCGCTGGCCGACCGCGGCGACGCCACCAGTCGCCGCTTCGTGTTCGTCACCGGAGGCGTGTTCACCGAGGCGGCCCGGGTGTTCCTCGAGGAGCCCGGCCGGCGCTGGCTGACCAAGCCGACCTCGCGGCTCGAGCTGGGCCAGGTAGTCGACGAGGTCCTCGCCGAGCAGCGCGGCGGCCGCGCGTGATCAGTCGAGCTGCTGCGCCAGGTAGTGCGGGAGTCCGATCTGCTTCACGACCTCGAGCTGGGTCTCGAGCCAGTCGGTGTGCTCCTCCTCGCCGACCAGGATCTTCGTCAGCAGATCCTCGGTGCCGTTGTCGCCCAACCGCCGCGCCGTCGCGATCCACTCGTTGAGCTTGGCGATCGACGCGTACTCGAGCGCCAGATCCGACTGCAGCTGCTCCTCGACCGTCTCGCCGACCCGGAGCTTGTTCAGCCGCTGCAGGTTGGGCACGCCGTCGAGGAACAGGATCCGCGAGATCACCTGATCGGCGTGCTTCATCTCGTCGATCGACTCGGCCCGCACCTTCTGCCCCAGCTTCTTGTAGCCCCAGTGATCGCACAGCTTGGCGTGGATGAAATACTGATTGATCGCCGTGAGCTCGTTGGTCAGGAGCTCGTTGAGCAGGTCGAGGATCTCCGGGTGCCCCTTCATGGCGGCCACCATACTAGAGATCCGGGTCACGCGCCGAGCAGCGGCTCGCTGACCTCGACGGCCCGCCCGTCGTACAGCTCGAGCAAGTACGCGCGCCCGAAGCCGACCTCGGTCGATCCGACGCGCCGACCGACGACGCGGCCGCGCATCCCCGGCCCCACCGTCGCGTGCGCCGCCAGCGCCACCACCACGTCTTGCCCGATCTCGAAGCGCCAGCGGACCGCGCGCCCCGCCGCCGCCATCACCAGGCACAGGTGCCGCAGCTGCGACGTCCGCGCCAGCCGAACCCCGATCGCTGCCGCCGACAGCTCAGGCTTCATCGTCCAGCTCCTCGAGCTTGCGGATGTCGTCTTGGTCCTGGCCGCTGCCCCGCAGCGACTTGAGCCCGATCAGCCCGGCGCGCGAGACCACGCAGACCGTGCTGTCGAACCACGGCACCCGGATGCGCCCCGCCCATGCCGGCTGGACCACCGCAGTCACGAGGAGGAGATCCAGCATCAGGACGTCGCCCGATCCGGCATCGATCTTCGAGACGCGGCGGATCTGCACGGCGCCGCCCTTGAACGACATGGGCGCCGCAGCGAAGCGGTAGCCGAGCTCGGCGGCGACGACCTCGACGAGAGCCAAGCTCTCGGCATCGATGAGCAGGTCGATGTCGATCGTCGCGCGGGGGATGCCGTAGACCGCGAGCGCGAGCCCGCCACACACCGCGTACTCCACACCGCGAGCGTCGAGCGCGCGCGTGAGCTTCGAGAACTCGTCGAGGAGATCCAGCATGAGATCACCGAGGCCGGTGAGGCCGTGACCTTACCACTCGCACGATGGCGAGCGCGACGCCGCTAGGATTGCGAGTCGTCGACGAGGACGCGCATGTCGGAGCCGCGCGGGCTCGAACGGATGGTCGCGAGTGACGGTGCGTCGCCGCAGCCGCGGGCGAGGCGATCTTCGACGTCGGGGATGCAGGCGCCGCAGCCGGTGCCAGCGCCGCAGGCGCGGCCGACCTCCTCGACGGTGCCCGCGCCGGTCGCGATGGCGGCGTCGAGGTCGCGATCGCGCACGCCGTGGCACAGGCAGACGATCATCGACGGGCTCCAGCGGCGCGGCTCACTTCGAAACTGAAAATGCCTTTCAAACCCAATCTCGTCAAGCGGGATCGTCGGGACA
>JAYTAJ010001142.1:0-13681 GCA_043737575.1 Myxococcales bacterium
GTGGAGGGTCGGCTCACCGCCCGAGAACACGACGTGATCGGTGTGGCGGGCGGCGAGGGCGTCGAGCTCGGCGGTCAGCGTCGCGAGCGGCAGATCGCCAGCGCTGCGATCGACGAAGCAGAACGCGCACGCCATCTGGCAGTGACCGTTGATGCGCAGGAGCGTGCGGCCGTGGCCGACGCGAGGGTTGGCGAACGGCGAGATCTGCTGGTAGTCGACCTCGGTCGGCCCGTGGATCGGCCGTAGCCGCCAGCGCGCCGACGACGTCAGCGGCACCGGGGCGAGGCCGGCGGCGCCGAAGGTCGCGAGGTACGCGGGCTCGACGCCGCGGCAGCTGTCGCGCAGCGAGCAGTCGGTACACGCGTCGACGCGGACCAGCGCGCGGTCGGGCTCGTGGCCGCCGCGCCGCAGGCTGTCGTGGAAGACGGTGCCGAAGCCGTCGAGGGCGCCGCCGGCGGCGCACGGCCAGATCGCGTCGCCGCCGTCGAAGCCGTGGCCGATCTTCCAGCGGCGACACAGCGCGAAGACCTCCGCGGCGACGATCGCGATCGCGCCGTGATCGAGCAGCGCGCCGCGGTGCGCGAGCGGCGTGGTCGACGCCCGCGGCACCGCGAGCAAGACGTTGGCGACGCGGCCGGGCAGCGCTCGCAGCCAGTCGACCAGCGGCACCAGATCGTCGCGGTTCCAAGCCAGGACGGGGACGATCACGTCGACCGCGACCGGCGACGCCAGCGCGGCGGCGAGGCCATGGGCCGCGGCCTCCCAGCGGCCGGGCGCGCGCAGCACCGCCTCGTGGACCTTGCGCCGCATCCCGCCGTGGACGACGCGCAGGCGGGCGACGCCGAGCGCGGCGATCGCCTCGGCGGTGAGCCCGTCGGCCTCGCACTCGACGGTGATCGGCACGTCGACCGCGCGGCGGACCCGGGCGATCACCGCGGCGAGCTGCGGGGCATCGACCCCCGCGACCGCCAGCACCAGCTCGCGGGGCGCCCGCGCCGGCAGCGCCGCGATCGCTGCGTCGAGCGCGTCGTCGGCGAGGGGCCGGGCCTCGGCGCGGGCGTGCGGCGAGCAGAACCGCTGCACCAGCGCGTCGCCGACGATCAGCTCGACGCGCGCGGTGCGTTCCGGCCTGCGGTCCACGGCGGCGAGCATGACAGATCGCGGTCGCGCCGCGAAAGCGAGTATGCTCGACGTCGGATGGCGGACGACGCGACCCCCGGCACGAGCTGCGCGCCCGCGCCGAGCTGCGCCCCAGACGGCGTCGAGGCCCGCATCCAGGGGATGCAGGAGCGCGTCCACATCCTCACGGGCGCGGTGTGCAACAACAACTGCATCTTCTGCATGGAGGAGGATCGCGAGGGTCGCTACACGACCAACTCGGCGACCACCGACGAGACGGTGAAGTGGATCACCCAGCTCAACCCCGACACCGAGGAGGTGTGCTTCACCTCGGGGGAGCCGACCACCAACCCGAGCCTGCCGCGGTGGGTGAAGATCGCGCGGGATCAGGGCATCCGCAAGGTCAGCATCATGACCAACGCGCGGGCGCTGTCGTACGAGCCGTACCTGCGCAAGCTCCTGGCCGCGGGCATGAGCCGCTTCTACGTCAGCATCCACGGCCACACCGCGAAGCTGCACGAGGGCCTGACCCGCACCCCCGGCTCGTTCGATCAGACCGTCGCGGGCATCGACAACATCCGGAAGCACAAGCCGCGCGGCATCGAGCTGCACACGAGCACGGTGATCACCAAGCGGAACCTGCCGTTCCTCGGCGAGATCTATCGCTTCCTGCGCGACCACGGCGTCGATCAGGTGGTGTTCAACGTCATGCAGGCGAACGGCCGCGCCAACACCTACTTCGACAAGATCTTCCCGCCGTACACCGAGATCGCGGCGGGCATGAAGCGCTTCCTCGACGAGGCCGGCGGCCAGCCCCAGGCGTTCCTGGTCGACATCCCGCTGTGCACGACCACCGCGCTGCCCGACTTCAACCGCGGCTACGTCGAGCGCTACGCCCACTACGAGCCGCCGACCGCGGCCAGCGAGCAGCTGATCAGCCCCGACAAGCTACTGTCGCGCATGGTGTCGCGCGACGACGCCAAGGCGGTGAAGGTGACGCGCAGCGATCTCGACGACGCGCTGCGCTCGAAGCGCGCCGCGTGCGCGACCTGCCGCTACACCGCGAGCTGCGAGGGAGTGTGGAACAACTATCTGGCGCGCTACGGCTGGGACGAGCTCGTGCCCGTGCCGATCGTGACCTCGTGAGGCCCATGCGTCGACTCGTCCCGATCCTCCTCGGCCTCGCCGCGTGCGGGCCCGACTCCACCACCGTCATCGACGCGCGGCCCGCGATCGACGCCGCCCGCGACGGCGCGGTCACCGACGCAGCGACGATCGATGGCGCGACGATCGATGGCGCGATCGTCGACGCCGCGATCATCGACGCCGCCGATCCGATCGACGCGCTCGATGGGCCACCCGGCATCGACGCGATCGACGCGCCGCTGCCGTGCCAGACCCCGGTCCTGACCTTCACGCTCGACGGCGTCCTCGACGCGTCGGCGACCGTGGTCGCGGGCGGCGTCACGTCGGTCCGCCTCGCGGTGGCGTTCTCCGCCGACGGTCGGCTGTACGTCGCGACCGACGACGCCGGCGAGGGCAGCGATCACTTCGTGCTGGTGTCGGCAACGCCGCCCGGCCCTGACGAGCTGCGCGCGCCGTTCGGCAAGCCGGGCGCGGTCGCGGTCGGCACCGGCCAGATGCGGTTCCTCGCCGACGAGAACGACAACGACTTCGAGGGCTGGTTCCGCCTACAGGCCTCGGGCGGCGACGTGCTGCTCACCGATCCGGCGGCCACCGGCGCCAACGGCGGCGTGCTCGAGGGCACGATCGATCTGGTCGCGGCGTTCGGCGCGGTCCCGGCCGCGGTGTACCTGGCGGCGGCGCCGTTCGGGACCGCCAACAGCGGGGCGCTGGTCGACGCGGCGCAGACCCCGGCCGGCGACGGCGACGGCGACGTCAACGCCACCGAGTACCTGACGTTCCCGATCCCGTGCGACGCGACGCAGCCGTAGTCAGCCGAAGCCGGCGACGAAGCCGAGGCCGGGATCACGGCGCTCGAAGCGCGCGCGCGAACCGTCGGCCCGCCGCAGCTCGAGCCGATCGTCGGTGAGGGCGACGTCCTCGTCGTCGGCCAGCCAGCGCTGGTGAGCGTGATCGAGGTAGAGGACGCGGCGCGCGAGCAGCGCCTCGAGGCGCGCGGTGGTGCCAGGCCGCGCGGCCTCGACGGTGGCGACGGTGGCGGTGGCGATCGCGAGCGCGGCGTCGCAGCGGTAGCTGCACGGGTAGAACGCGACCAGCTTCGCGTGGAGATCGGCGAGCGGCCACGGCCACGGCGCGGCGCCGGGCGGCGTGCGCGCGGCGGCGAGGTAGCGGTTGAGCGTGTTGTTGGCGCGATCGCGCTGCGCGGCGAAGGCGGCGACGCAGCACGGCGGATAGCCGAGCAGCGCGCCCAGCTCGACGAGGTTGCGGGTCGGCTCGGCCTGCAGCGCGGCGGCGCGGTGGGCGAGGGCGGCGTCGCGGGCGAGGTACAGCTCGACGTGGGGCGCGCCGCGGCGGCGATCGTCGTCCCAGCGGTCCTGTGGCCCGATCGCGACGTTGCGCTCGCGGCGCTCGACGTGGGCGCCCGCGAACTGCGCGATCGTCGCGGCCTCGCGCTCGGGTGCGACGGTGACGAACGCGACCGGTTTCACCCCGGCGCGAAATCCCCAGGCCTCGATCGATGCGTCGCCGAGGAGGTCGCGGAGGTCGGCGCGGGGCGCGGCGGCGTCGAGAGCCGCGTCGCCGACGAGGCCGAAGGCGGCGCGACGCTCGTGGTCGGTGACGGCGGTGGCGAGGGTGCGGGCCGAGCGCGCCAGCGCCCGCGCGCCGGCGGTGGGCCGCGACGGGGCGGCGGGCAGGACCTGATCGACCAGCGCGTCGATCTGCGCCGCGGCGTCGAGATCGATCGTGCCGCGGGGATCGCCGAGCGCCGCCAGCGCGCGCTCGAGGTACGACGGTCGGCGCGCGAGGCGCAGCTCGCCGCCCGGCCACGCGATCGTCGTGATCGCGCGGCTCGCGGCGACGGTGAGCGTGATCGGGCGACCGTCGAGCGCGAGGTCGACGCGGCCGGCCGGGAGCGCGACGTCACGCACCACCACCAGGCCGACGCTGCGGGCGATCGCGATCGCGTGCCACCACAGCGCTCGCGGCTCGTCGTCGAGCTCGAGGCCGCCGACGTCGATCGTCAGCGCGGTCCACGCCGGATCGATCGCCAGGGTCTGGCCGACGGTGAGCGGCGCGACGCGGATTGCGGGGTGACGCGCCGCGGTCGCCGCGGTCGGCGGGATCACGATCGCGCGGCGACCCAGCGCGGCGATCGCCTCGACCGCCGCGGCACCGGTGCGCGGCAGCGCGGCGATCACGAACGCGGCGCTCGGATACGCCGCCGCCGCCTCGATCGCCGGATCGCCGTCGATCACCGCGCACAGCGCCAGCGCGGGCGTCTGCTCGACGAGCGCGACCACCGGTCCGTCGCCCACGATCACGACGTCGATCACGCGCTCGACTGTACAGCGGCGACGACCTCCGCGATCATGGCGCGCGTGCGCGTCGTGTCGTACCCGGCCGAGTGGCTGGCGCTCCTCGAGGGCGTGAAGCCGGCGCTGCGGCTGTGGCGCGATCGCGCGAAGGCCGCGGCCGAGGCCGACGCCGCGCGGCGCCGCGGCTTCGCGGTCGAGGCGGTCGAGGTGCCGGGCGATCCGCCGCGCACGATCGTGTACGTCGCGCGCACGCCGGCCGCGGCGCGGATGCTGCGCGCCCTCGAGGCGCCGATCTGGCCCGGTCAGGCGCCGCGACCGCTGTCGCCCGACGATCTGGCGGCGCACCGCGCGCTCGGCGCGGCGCTCGGCTATCCGCCGTGCTGCGTCGACAGCTTCGTCGCGCGGGTCGAGCGCGGCGTCACCCGCCTGCCGTCGGGCGCGCGCGCCCATGAGGACTTCGTCGCGGCGTCGGTCGCGCTGGCCGGCAGCGCGACGCTGTCGCCGCTGTGCAACATCTTCGCGGCCGGTCGCAACAGCTGCTGGGTGTCCCACGTGCCGTGTCGCCTCGACTGCGCGGCGTCGATCGCCTACGCGACCGCGGTGCGCGCGGCGTACCTGCGGCGCAGCCCCGCCGCGGCGGCGCTGATGGATCGCGAGCTGGCGCTCGACGTGGCGATCGGCCGCGACGGTCGTCGCACCGCGCTCGCCGACGCCGCGGCCGACGCGTGCTGCCTGCGCTTCGCGAAGGGTCTTGACCCTGCGGGAGCGAAGCCCGTACGCTGACGGTGCATGACCCACGCTCCGCACCGCAGCCGCCGCGCGTTCCTCGGGGGCGTCGGACAGGCGGCCGCGGCGTTGATCGGCGGCGGCGTGCTCGCGCGCGTCGCCAGCGCGTCGCCAGCGTCGTCGGCGTCGTCCGGGCACGCGGTCAGCCGCGATGCGATCGTCCCGCCGCCGGTCGGTGGCGCGACCAGCGCGGGCGCGTGCGGCAAGCACGACGATCTGCCCGTCGACGCCGACCTCGCGGTCCAGACGTTCCTCGCGCCGATCGGCGTCGGCACCGCCCTCGGCGCGTGGACGATCGCGCGGGTCCACGCGGTGTTCCGCGGCGCGCTGCCGTTCGTGCTCGCGCATCCCGACGGCCGCCGCGCCCAGGTCGATCTGATGGCGTTCGACGCCGAGTCGCCGCCCGGCGTCGCGGCCACCCGGGCCGGCCAGCTCTACCTCGTCAACTCCGGGCGCGGCAGCGCGACGACGCCGCGTGATCTCGAGCTCGCGATCCGCCGCCTCGGCGACCTGCTCGCCCCGCGCGACGGCGCGGCGCTCGCGCTCTTGACCTTCGCCGCACGCCACCGCTGCCATCCGGGCGGCGTCTTCGTCGTTCCGGTTTGATCGCGCTGCACGGCGCCGACGCCGCGGTCCACGACTATCACACCGGTCGGGTCGGCAGCTTCGTCGAGGCGCTCGCGGCCCTCGAGGCGGCGCACCGACGCGCCGACGTGATCGAGGTCGCGACGACGATCACGCGATCGAGCTACCGCGGCCTAGCGCAGCTGCCGCCGCTCCTGCACGCGCACCGCGTCGCGTCGTGGCGCCTGACGATCGCGACCTTCACCGACCCCGTGACCGTAACCGTACCCGTGACCGTACCCGTACCCGTACCCGTGACCGTACCCGTACCCGTACCCGTGACCGTACCCGTACCCGTGACCGTATCCGTATCCGTATCCGTTGCCGACCGCCTCGTTCCTCGCCTCGCGATGGCGCTCCCCTTCGCCCTCCACGCGATCGATCGCGCGACCCGCCTCGGCATCGCCGCGACGATCGTCGACGCGCCGCGCTGTCTCCTCGGCCCGCTGGCCGCCCACGCGATCACGACCGCGTCGCGCGCCTATCCCGCGCCGTGCCAGCGCTGCGCCGCGCGCGCGCAATGCCCCGGCGTCGACGCCGCCTACCTCGCACGCTTCGGCGCGGGCGAGCTCACGCCGCAGTAGCGACGCTGCGCCTACCAGCTGCCGTGGGAGCCGTGCGACCCGTGCGAGCCATGGGATCCGTGTGAGCCATGCGATCCGTGCGAGCCATGGGATCCGTGTGAGCCATGGGATCCGTGTGAGCCATGGGATCCGTGCGAGCCATGCGACCCGTGGCTCGCGTGCTGCGCTCGCTCGGCGCCGACATCGTCGACGGGCGGCGTCGCGTCCGCCTGATCGAGCGCGCGATCCGACAGGTCGCGCTGCTCGGGCGACAGGGCCGCGCTCGGCTTGCCCTTGAAGACCGGGATCTCGTCGGGCTCGCCCTCGTCGACCGTCGCGGGGGATTGCTGATCAGCCCGTTGCCGCGACGGATCGAAGACGTCCTGGTCGTTGTCGCCGTTGTTGCCCATCCGTGAAGTGCCGAGGTTACTGCCAAACCCCGCCGCGCCGCTACCCGAAATCTCTACTCCGATCTCCCCGGACTCGGCTCCTGCAGGAAGTGCTCCCGGGGCCGGTGGGTCGTCCACTGCTCGAAGGTCTTGCGGGTCCGGGCGTCGCCCTGCGCCAGCTTCTCGAACAGGTAGTCCTGGATGCCCTTGTGGACCTCGCACAGCGGGCTCTCGCGCATGCGCCCGAAGATCGTGCCCTGGGTCTTGTGGCTGTGGCTCGGCGGCACGCCGCAGTAGGGCAGGTAGGTGCAGTCGACGCAGTCGGGCGTGGCCTCGAGGTTCGACGCGATCGCGACCGCGCGCACGGTGTCGTGGCCGACGACGTCGCGGTACTTCGAGGTCGCGACGTGGCCGATGCGGAACGCGTCGTCGCCCATCGCGTCGAGCATGCGGCCCTCGTCGCAGGTGAAGATCGCGCCGTCGTGGTTGTAGGCGAGGGCGCCCAGGCCGGCGCCGGCCGGCCCGCGCACGTCGAGGAAGTTGGGATCGATGCCGGCGAGGATCTTGGTCAGGAAGATCGCGGCGTAGCGCTCGAGCACCTCGACGCCCTGGGCGTTCAGCTCGATCATGTAGTCGACCGCGCGGCGGTAAAACTCGAGGTACTCGCGCCGCGGGTACTCGATCTTCGGCCCGGTCTTCGCCGCGAAGCCGAACGGATCGACCGGCCGCAGGAACAGCGCGCGGCAGCCGAGCGCGACGTAGGTGTCGACGACCTCCTTCCACTGCGGCAGGGTCGCGCGCGTCGTCGTGAGCAGCGCCTCGACGTGATAGAGCGTCGGGTCGAGGCCCTTGGCCTCATACGCGGCGTTGATGCGCTTGATCCAGCGCGACGCGTGCTCGTAGGCGCTCGCCATCGGCAGGATGCGCTGCTTGTCGTGGAGCGGCGCCGGCCCGTCGACGCTGGTGCAGAGCTGGACCTTCTTGTCGATCAGATAGGCGAGCTTGTCCTCGTCCATCAGCGACATGTTGGTGACCATCGTGAACTCGAGCTGCTTGGCCGCCTTGCGGTTCTTGTCGAGGGCGTACTCGATGAGGTGCTTCACGACCTCGAAGTTCACCAGCGGCTCGCCGCCCTGGAACTCGATCGTGACGAACGGACTGGTGGTCTTGAAGATGAAGTCGACCGTCTGCTCGGCGGTCGCCTTCGTCATGTCGGTGTGGACCGCGTCCATGTCGGCGCGCGACGCGTGGCAGTACACGCAGGTCTCGTTGCAGCGCAGCGTCACCACCGCCATGTGCAGGTTGGGGCCGTGGTGGACGAAGCGCTTGCGGGCGCGCAGCATGTCGGCGGCGGCGCGGACGTCGTAGTGGTCGCGCAGGAAGTTGTGCGACTTGAGGCGGCCGTGGAGGTCGCTGCCCTCGACCAGCGCGCCGCGGGTGAACGCGTCGAAGTCAGCGGGCGACAGCAACAGCCAGCGGCCCTCGTGGTTGGTGATCAGCACCTGATCGGCGACGGCGCGGAAGCGGAACAGCGCGGCGTGGCGGGTGTCGAGCTGGGCGAGCGGGGCGAGCTGGATCATGCGGCCCCCGTGACCTTGCGGCGATCGGCGGTGAGGCCGAGCGCGTGGTTGCCGAGCTCGCCCGCGACCGTGCGCTCCTTGGCCGGCGTCCGCGCGGTGAAGCGCACCAGCCAGTGGCTCGGCTCCTCGATCAGCTCGAAGGCGCCGAAGCGGGCGAAGCGCTTCACCGCCTCGTCGACCGCCTCGCCGACGTAGACCTCGCGGTGGAACCGCAGCTCGATCACGCGCCTTCTCCGGGATCGTCGTCGGCGGCGGTGGCCCCGGCGTCGGGCTTCGGCTTCTTCGCGTACTTCTCCTCCCACGACTGCGCGATGCCGAGCGGATCCTCGAACGCCTCGTTCGAGAAGTCGAAGTCCTCGAGCTCGTCGAGCGTCGGCGGCCCGAGCGCGCCCGCGAGCGCCTGCGTCGTCACCGCCTCGACGGTGGCGCGGTTCTCCTTGGCGAGGCGATGGCGATACGCGCACGACAGGAGCTCGTTGGCGAAGCCGCCGATCCAAGCCTCGAGCTCGGCGGCGCCGCGGCCGCCGGTCTTGGGCGTGAGCACGACCTTGTAGCGATCGGCGTCGGCGCGATCGACCAGCACCCAGCAGTCCTTGATGAACGTGAACGCCGCGGCGAACACCGCGTCGAGCGGATACAGCTCCTGCCGCACCAGCAGATGCACCGCGCCCGCCTCCAGATCGGCGCCAGCAAGAGCCTCGGGGATCGTGGGCAAGGCGGTCATGCCACCGTCGTACAGGGTGCGCGCCCGCACCGTCAAGCGCCGCCCGTCGTACCATCGCCGCGGTGTCCTCCTCGACCGCGTCGGCCACGCTGCGCTTGACGATCGCGGTCGTGATCGTGGCGCTGGCCGCGGCCGGCGTCGCGGTCGGGTTTCGCGCGCTCCTGATCGTCGTCTACCAGGCGGTCCTCGGCGACGCCCACGTCGGGCGCGGCGTCGCGGCGCTGCCGTGGTGGGCGTGCGTGCTGATGCCCGCCGTCGGCGGCGCGGTCGCGGCCGGCCTGGCGCAGCTCGTGGTCGCGGGCAACGCCGGCGTCGGCGGCGTGATGGAGGCGGTGGCGCTCGGGCGCGGCCGCATCTCGCTGCGCGCCAGCGCGGTGCGGGTCGTCGCGTGCTTCACTGCGGTGGCGAGCGGCGGATCGATCGGCCGCGAGGGACCGATCATCCAGCTCGGCGCCGGGATCGGCGACGCGCTCGGGCGCCGCGTGCACCTCGTCGACTTCCAGCGCCGCATGCTGATCGCCGCCGGCACCGCCGCCGGGTTCGCTGCCGCGTACGGTACGCCGCTCGCCGCGATCCTGTTCGTCGTCGAGGTCGTGACGATCTCGACCGCGACGCGGGTCGTGATCCCGGTCGCGATCGCCGCGGTCGTCGCCAGCATCGTCGTCGGCTTCGGGCCGCTGTACGGCGCGCGCAGCTTCGCGCTCGGCTCCGCCGTCGAGCTGGTCGGCTTCGCCGCGGTCGGCGCGCTGGCCGCGCTGGTCGGCGTCGCGTTCATGGCGCTCTTGCACGGCGCCGCCCGGGCCTTCGCGCGGATCCCCGGCCCGGTCTCGCTGCGCGCCGCGATCGGCGGCGCGATCGCCGGCGCGATCGCGATCGGCGCGCCCGAGGTCGCGGGCAACGGCTACGAGGCGATCCGCGAGCTGCTCGACGTCGGCGCGGTCGCGAGCGCTGTTGCCATCCTGCTCGTCGCCAAGGCCGTCGCCACCGCCGCGTCGGTCGGCTCCGGCACCCCGGGCGGCGTCTTCACGCCCGCGCTCTTCCTCGGCGCGTCGCTCGGCCGCCTCGTCGCCCTCGGCCTCGCCGCCGCCGGCCTCGATGTCGATCCCGGCGCCTACGCCGTCGTCGGCATGGCCGCCGCGTGCGCCGCGACCACCCACGCGCCGCTCATGGCGACCGTCATGCTCCTCGAGCTGACCGACGACACCACCCTGATCGTGCCGCTCCTGCTCGCCGCCGTCGTCGCCACGATCGTCTCCCGCGCCGTCCACCGCGAGTCGCTCTACACCGAGGAGCTGCGCCGCCGCAACGTGTCGTGGGCCCGCGTCTCCGCGCCACCCGAGCCGCCGCCGAAGCAAGAGGTCGAGGGCGGCGAGGGTATCTAGCTCAGGCGTGACCGCGTTCCTGGCACACCAGGCAGTCGCACGTGCGCGCGGAGCAGTAGTGGCGGAGGCCGTGGAGCTTCGGCCCCGCCCGGTCGAACTTGTGGAAGATCCGCAGGAACTGCTTCTCTTCGTGGCTGCCTGCGCGACCGTCCTTGGCGACGTATCGTCGGAGCGCATAGGCACAGACGTCCGCGAGCTGGATGCCCGAGACCATCTTGCTGTCGACGAAGAATGGCGTCTCGATCACGTGCTGCAGCGATCCCCATTGATGGCCGCTCGCGCGAAACATGAGCGTGAGGTCTCGCATCAGGTCGCTGTGTGGATCGTTGTCCACGACCGCGATGCCGTGGTTGGCAGAAGCACCGCCCGCGCGCGCGAGGAACTGCAGGAGTGCGTCGAAGCGCGACAGCACCTGTTCGAACGCGGGGCCGACGGCGTTCCGCTTTCCGGTCATGCGCAGCAGATGCTGCTTGTTGACCACCTCGGCGAACAACCGGATCTCGTGGTGGGCACCGACGAGATCGAGCGCGCTCTCGTAGAGCGTCGAACGCTCTGCGCGGGTCAGGTGGATGACGGGGTCGGTGTGCCGATAGCGCTTGCGCGCCAGCTCGCGTTGCTCGGGCGGCTTCTGCGCCAGCTTCTGTGCCCGCAGCGCGAGGACCTCGGTGCGTCGACGGCTGTGGGTGAGGGTCGCGAAGTCGGGAACCAGATCCTGCTCGCGGATCGTGCTGCAGATCGCCAGGCAATGCAGCTCGAGAGGAACGCCCGGCAACTGGTAGCGCGTCTTCAGCGCCGCGACCCGACGCTCCAGCGCGAACCAGCTGCCCTCGTGGATCGCGAGGCCGAGCAACACGAAGTTGGCGTGGTCGGTGGCGACCACGTCCGGAGTGCCGGAGCCATCGAGATAGAGAAGGTACATCGCCCACCGCCGCCGCCAGAAAATGGAGGCCCGGACGGGGAAACCCCGGCGACCCTCGAGGGTCTTCCAAGCCGATAGGCAACGTAGCAAAAGCGGATTGCGCTGACAACCCGCTCTTCACTCGCGCGGCACGCGATAGCGCACGGCCCACTGATTGCTCGTCTCCGGCGCGACGGCGTGGGCGTCAATGCGCTCGAGGCCGAGGGTGGCGGCGAGGGTGTCGACTGCGGCGAGGTCGTCGTTGCGGTGGTGCTCGAAGCCGGCGGGGCCGCGCTCGCCGCGCGCGGTCTGGGCCGGCGTGCGCGCGAGGCCGAAGGCGACGTTGTCGACGATCGTCAGGGTCGCGCCGGGGCGAGCGAGGGCGACGAGGCGAGCGAGGGCATCGGCGCCGTCGGCGAAGTGGTTCCAGCTGCGGAGGGCGAGGACGTGATCGAAGCGGCGTGGCAGGTCGAGGGCCTCGAGGGTCGACGCGTGGACCTCGGCCCACGGCCGCAGCGCGCGCAGCGACGCGACGCGAGCGGGATCGGGCTCGACGCCGACGTAGCGGATGGTGCCGGCGTGCGCGAGCGGCGCGAGGATCGGATCGTAGCGATCGCCGCTGCCGCAGCCGACGTCGACGACGTCGCCGTGCAGGGCGCCGAGCCAGGCGGCGACCCGGGCGTCGTCGCGGGCGAAGACCTCGTCGGCGGCGGGCTGGTAGAGACCGGTGCAGCGGGCGCGCTCGGGGCACGGCGCGCAGCGCGGGCTGCGCGACAGCTTGATCAGATCGCGCGCGAAGTCGTCGGGCGCGTCCTTGGTCGACACGTCGAGGTAGAGCTGACCGGCGTCGTGCTTGATCGCGGCGATCTCGTCGTCGGAGAAGTCGCGGCTGTCGGCGCGGAAGCGGGCGATGCGGTCGCCGTGCTCGACGAACAGGTGGCGGCCGCGATCCCAGGGCGTCACGCCGAGGCGCAGCACGGGGCAGGTGGCGTCGGGGCTGGGTCGGACCCGGGCCTCGAAGGTGTAGTTGAACGAGTTCGACCGCAGCCCGGCGGTGCGCGGCGCGAGCTCGTCGGCACCGAACGCCTCGTGGTAGCCGCGGTAGAGGCCGGGGCATGCGCCGCGCAGGGTGCAGCCGTCGCACGCCGCGGGCTGCAGCTTGTTGCGATCGTCGACGGGAAAGAAGTCGGGCTCGCCGACCTCGATCATCGTCCAGAATCGATCGGTCTTGAGGTCGGCGTAGCGGTGCTCGTGGCCGGGCACGAGGCACAGCGGGAAGCCGCCGTGGGCGAAGCGTGGCCCGTCGGCGCCGGCCCGGGCCAGGCCGTACTCGATCGCGTCGACGACGCGGGCCGCGGCGTCGGACACGCGCGGCATCAGCGACGCGAACAGCTTCTCGCCGCCGCCCTTGGGCTCGACCATCGACAGCTTCAGCGTGACGTCGGGGTAGGGCAGGATCGCGTCGACCAGCGCGCGCAGGTGCGCGACGTTCTGGTTGGTGACGACGCAGTTGACCTTGAGATCGATGCCGCGGCCGGACAGCTGCGCGATCGCGCCGAAGCTCTGATCGAAGGCGTCGGCGCGGACCAGGCGGTTGTGGATCTGCGGGCTGCCGCCGTGGAGCGACAGGTGGACGTAGCGCAGGCGCGCCGCGACCAGCTGATCGACCAGCGCCGGGTAGGCGAGGACGCGGCCGTTGGTGACCAGGCCGAAATCCATGTCGAGCGCGGCGACCCGCCGGGCCCAGCGCACCAGCTCGGGGCGGATGCTGGGCTCGCCGCCGGACAGCACGACCATGGTGTGGCCGAGGGCGCGGGCGCGGTCGATCTTGCGCTCGACCTCGACGGCGGGGGCGTCGATGTGGCGGACGTCGAGCGTGTGACAGAAGGTGCAATGATCGTTGCAGCCGTAGCCGACCTTGATCAGCGCCTTCACCGCCCCAGGATAACGCACTTGGATCCGGATCGCGGGATGCGGTATCGTCGACCGAAGGGCATGAAGCGAGCGCACGCGTGTCTGTTGTCGATCGGGCTCGCGCTCGGGCTCGCGGCGTGCGCGAGCGCGAAGACCGGCGGCGACAGCCCCGACGCCAACACCGACGCGATGGCCGACATCTGCGACGGCGTGGTGTGCGAGGGCCTGACCTACTGCAACG